>NZ_CAMHZG010000007.1:0-120630 GCF_946190115.1 Streptococcus mitis
GAAATCGATGGTTTCTATGGTCAAAAAATTAAGATTACACAGCCAAATAAGTATGAATATTACAAGGTTCTTGTGGTAAAATAAATAGATAAGCAATCTTCACAACGAATATAAAAAATAAAACGTGCAAATCATTTTCAAGAGGCTTTAGATTTCTTGTATTTTAGAAGAAACTAAAGCCTTTTGTAGATTTATAAGGGGATAGAGAGGATATAAAATTATGAAAAGGAGTTTGTCATGAAAATGAAAAATACATTTGTAGAATTGGAACAATTTGAAGATATTTACAGTTGGTGATATCTATTCCCAAAGCAAAGCTAGTGTTTTGCTACTAATGGGTTAATTAAACGGATTTATGATTATATTACTTGAATTTTTAGTGTTTATATTGATTTTAATCAATATTTTAGCTCCTCCGATTTATCTAGGTAGTCAACTCTCTAAAGCATTTTATGACAAACGCTCTATATTTCTTTTGGTAGTTTTTCAGCTATTTGCTACCTTCGTTTTTCCGAGTTTCTCGCATGTTGCCAATTTATTATTCTTTTATATAATATTTTGGATTGTATTAAAGAAAAAGAAGAAGGAAGCTCTATTTCTTGCCCTTTATCTATTTGTGTTTTATCAAAGTATTCGATATTTGATTTTGACATTTATAATACGATTGATATTTGACTACTCTGAACTATCTGATTTTTTGCATAGTGGATTTAATTCTGTATTTAGTTTGATTTCGTTGTTTTTGTCTGTTGTCATTTTAAGACGATGGGGAATTGATTTCAATATCTTATTTTTAGATAAATTTCAATCGCTAATGATGAAAAGTTTGTGGATATTGTCCTTATTGTTTGGTTTTAGACTTTTTTCATCCATCATGTCTGGGGGATGTAACCCTTTCTACGTTCGTTTTGACACGACCATTTCTCTCTTGATTTTCATTCTCTTTTTCTCTTGGCTCTTTTATATCAAGCATTTAGAGCAGGTTTATCGTGATGAGCAGACCATTCAGAGACAGGAAGAAGAAAATCGTTCCTTGCAAGGGATGGTGGACAAGCTAGGTCATCTCTATGATGAGGTTCGAGGTTTCCGTCATGATTTTGCAGGAATTGTCGCCAGCATGGAGCCTGCTATAGCGAATCAAGACATGGCTGAGGTCTCTACCATTTATCAAGATGTCTTTCTAAAGACCAATGAAAAGCTGAGAAAGGCGGACTACACGGCCTTTAATCTTCATAATATCCATGATATAGCCATTCGTAATACCTTGGCAAAAGCCATGATTGTGGCAGATAATCAGGGAATTCATTTTAGTTTGGAGACGGTGGGGGTTGTCGAAGAGCTGGCTTTGCCGATGTTGGAGGCTATTCGTATCCTCTCTATCCTCACGACAAATGCTTTAGAAGCAGCCAGTGAGGCTGAAAATCCGCAGATTAGGGTTGCTTTGTTGGCAAGTGATAGGAGTGTCCGTTTTATCATTGAAAACACTCGTAAGAAAGAAGAACTGAATCCCAGCATTCTCAGTCAAAAGGGGTATTCTACCAAGGGAAACCACAGTGGACTGGGCTTGGCAACCTTGGAGGATATGGTTTTTCATTATGATTTGAACTTAGATACCCAGCTAGGAGAGACGACTTTTAGACAAGATTTAGAATTGCCATTTAAGGATGAGAAACGAGGGAGAGAGAAATGAGAATTTTAGTTTTGGAAGATGATAGAGTCCAGCAGGGACGGATAGAGCAGCCTTTAGTAGAAAAATATTATTAATACTACTTTGCTTAAATAAATTGGGAGCTGTTTCATTCTATGGTTATTTTAGAATTTTTATTTTCTGTGATATATATACTGTTGGTAGTCGTTTCAACCATGGTGCCTACTATTTATTTGGGTGCTCAAATTTCCACAGAATTTTATAAAAAACGTTATTGGCTCCTTGTATTTTTAATTAGTTTATCTGCTCGTCAAACATTTGGAGAATTATTTCATATAGGAATCCTCCTCTTCTTTTACTGTGTTTTTTTACTCGTATTGCATAAGAGAAAAGTAGAAGCTCTTTTTCTTTCTCTGTATCTTTTTCTCTTCTTTCAAAGTATTCGTTATTTATTTGTGACAATCTGGCTTCGTGTATTATCTGGTGAGAATTGGTTGTTTTTAGATGAGTTTTCGACGCTATATATATCTGTATTTGATTTAGTATCAATATTTCTATGTTGTAAAATAATGAAGCGTTGGTCTTTGGATTTGGATTTATTCTTTTCAGATGCTTTCAAAACCCACTATCGTAAGAGTTTTTTCATTATCCTACCTCTGACTGGATTTAGGATATTCTCTTCGTTTATGACCAATAGAAATAGTTCTTTCTACGTTCGTTTTGATACGACCATTTCTCTCCTGATTTTCATTCTCTTTTTCTCTTGGCTCTTTTACATCAATCATTTGGAGCAGGTTTATCGTGATGAGCAGACTATTCAGAGACAGGAAGAAGAAAATCGTTCCTTGCAAGGGATGGTGGACAAGTTAGGTCATCTCTATGATGAAGTTCGAGGTTTCCGTCATGATTTTGCGGGGATTGTCGCAAGCATGGAGCCTGCCATAGCGAATCAAGACATGGCTGAGGTATCTACCATTTATCAAGATGTTTTTCTAAAGACCAATGAAAAGCTGAAGAAGGCAGATTACACAGCTTTTAATCTTCATAATATCCATGATATAGCCATTCGTAATACCTTGGCAAAAGCCATGATTGTGGCAGATAATCAGGGAATTCATTTTAGTTTGGAGACGGTGGGGGTCGTAGAAGAGCTGGCATTGCCGATGTTGGAGGCTATCCGTATCCTCTCTATCCTCACGACAAATGCCTTGGAGGCAGCTAGTGAGGCGGAAAATCCGCAGATTCGAGTTGCTTTATTGGCAGGAGATAGGAGTGTCCGTTTTATCATTGAAAACACTCGTAAGAAAGAAGAACTGAATCCCAGTATTCTCAGTCAAAAGGGGTATTCGACCAAGGGAAACCACAGTGGACTGGGCTTAGCGACCTTGGAGGATATGGTTTTTCATTATGATTTAAACTTAGATACCCAGCTAGGAGAAACGACCTTTAGACAAGATTTAGAATTGCCATTTAAGGATGAGAAACGAGGGGGAGAGGAATGAGAATTTTAGTTTTGGAAGACGATAGAGTTCAGCAGGGACGGATAGAGCAGACTTTGCTAGATATCGGTCGCTCTCGCAATTTGAGATTGGAAATTGATATTGCAAAAAACTATGGAGATGTTGAAAAGTATTCTCAGTATTTTGACCATTACCAGCTCTATTTATTAGATTTAGAGATTGATGGAGAGCGTGATTGGATAGTATGATTTTGACTTTTATTAAGGAAACTCTATTTGCTTTATTGTTGATAGTCTCCATTATAGTTCCTCCAATCTATCTAGGTTACCAAATTACACCGGAATTTCGTAAAAAGAGATACATAGTCTATTTACTAATGATGCAAGCAATAGCTGGTAAAACTTTTTTTGAAATTATGTATTTGGAAGTTTTAATCTTTTTTTACCTTATTTTCTATATGAATAGGAAGAAAAAAGGAGAATCTTTATTTCTTTCACTCTATCTTTTTAGTTTTTATCAGAGTATTCGCTATTTATTGGTATTGTTCTATATTCGGATGTTAGATATAGATATGCTATCAGAAGTAGGTAATGGGATTGTTAACTCTTCTTTTTCCCTATTAGCTATCGTACTAACAGTAGTTATGATGAAGCGTTGGTCTTTGGATTTGGATTTATTCTTTTCAGATGCTTTCAAAACCCACTATCGTAAGAGTTTTTTCATTATCCTACCTCTGACTGGATTTAGGATATTCTCTTCGTTTATGACCAATAGAAATAGTTCTTTCTACGTTCGTTTTGACACGACCATTTCTCTCCTGATTTTCATTCTCTTTTTCTCTTGGCTCTTTTACATCAAGCATTTGGAGCAGGTTTATCGTGATGAGCAAACCATTCAGAGACAGGAAGATGAAAATCGTTCCTTGCAAGGAATGGTGGATAAGCTGGGTCATCTCTATGATGAAGTTCGAGGTTTCCGTCATGATTTTGCAGGGATTGTCGCTAGCATGGAGCCTGCCATAGCGAATCAAGACATGGCTGAGGTGTCTACCATTTATCAAGATGTCTTTCTAAAGACCAATGAAAAGCTGAGAAAGGCGGATTATACAGCCTTTAATCTTCACAATATCCATGACATAGCCATTCGTAATACCTTGGCAAAAGCTATGATTGTGGCAGATAAGCAGGGAATTCATTTTAGTTTGGAGACGGTGGGGGTCGTAGAAGAGCTGGCTTTGCCGATGTTGGAGGCTATCCGTATCTTATCTATCCTCACGACAAATGCCTTAGAGGCAGCCAGTGAGTCTGAAAATCCGCAGATTCTAGTTGCTTTGTTGGCAAGTGATAGGAGTGTCCGTTTTATCATTGAAAACACTCGTAAGAAAGAAGAACTGAACCCCAGCATTCTCAGTAAAAAGGGTTATTCTACTAAGGGTAACCATAGTGGACTGGGGTTAGCGACTTTGGAAGATATGGTTTTTCATTATGATTTAAACTTAGATACCCAGCTAGGAGAGACGACTTTTAGACAAGATTTAGAATTGCCATTTAAGGATGAGAAATGAGGGGGAGAGGAATGAGAATTTTAGTTTTGGAAGACGATAGAGTCCAGCAGGGACGGATAGAGCAGACTTTGCTAGATATCGGTCGCTCGCGCAATTTAAGATTGGAAATTGATATTGCCAAAAACTATGGAGATGTTGAAAAGTATTCTCAGTATTTTGATCATTACCAACTCTATTTATTGGATTTAGAGATTGATGGAGAGCGTGAACGGGGTTTTCAGGTTGCTCAACAGGTTCGGGAGCGAGATCCCTTTACAAGTATTGTCTTTGTGTCCACACACTCGGAGGCCTTGCCTCTAGCTTTTCGCTACCACTTGTCTGCCTTGGATTTTATTTCCAAGGATCAGCCAGAGGAAGATTACCGTCATCAGTTGGAGCGATGTCTGGACTATGTATTGGCAGTGGACAAGAGGGAAAATATGCGTCTCTTCACCTATAGTTTTGAGGGAAGACGGGGCTTTACTCTGCCCTACCATGAGATTTTAGCCTTTGAAACCTCAGTGGAATCCCACCGTATCAAGGTCTATTATGCTAATCATTCTATCAAGACCATTTATGGCAGTCTTAAGGATATCGCTGCCAAGGCTGAAAAAGATTACTTTGTCTATGCTAATCGCAATACTTTAGTCAGTTTACAGGCTATTGAAGAGATGACTGCCACAGAAGTGACCTTGTTAGAAGGCTTGCATTTCCCCGTATCACGAACAGCCAGAAGAACACTTAAAAAACATCTTAATATCTAATATCTGTTAGACTTGGATGAGTTTATCAATAAGAATGTCGGAAAATTTTCTGATATTCTTATTTTTTTGACTTTTTTTCGAATAGATAAGTAAGAGGAAAAGGAAAGGAGCCTAGTTCATGTTTATATCAATGTTTCACCCATGGTTCACTGAGTTATTTTTCAAATAAAATTTAATTTAGTTGTACATTTTCGAAATTTTTTTCGAATAGATAAGTAAGAGGAAACAGAAAGGAGTCTGGTTTATGTATCTACCAATCTTGTATCCGTGGTTCATTAAATTATTTTTTAAATAAATTTAATTTAGTTGTACGTTTTCGAAATTTTTTTCGAATAGATAAGTAAGAGGAAACAGAAAGGAGTCTGGCTTATGTATCTACCGATTTTCTATTCATGGTACATTAAATTATTTTTGAAATAAAATTTAATTTAGTTGTACATTTTCGAATTATTTTTCGAATAAATAAGTGAGAGGAAAAAGAAAGGAATAAAATAATGAAAGAACATTACTATGGATTTGTTGAGCTAACTTCGGAAGAATTGACCGATATTCAAGGTGGAGAAAGTTGGGCGAAGACCCTTGCAGATTGGTACCTTGGATTTTGTAGGGGTTTAGGTTTTTAGGAGGATAAGCGATGAATGAAATGAATGATAAGTATACTGTTGAGGTATTAAAGGAAAGCGACTTAGCTTTGCTGGTGGGTGGTAGCAACGAAAGTTATCAACGGGGTCTAATTACAGGTCTATTGTTACGCGGTGTATTTATTGGCACCCCATTTTTTAGAAGATAAGATTTAGAAAAAATAGAACAAGAGGAGAAAAAAGATGACAAATTTTGACAAAATGGAACAGAACTTTGTAGCTCTTACAGAAGAAGAGTTGATGAATGTAGATGGGGGAGCAATTCCTCTTGTAGCTTGGGTAATCGCTAATCCTGTGACGGCAGCCAAAATTGCTGGTGGAGTTGCTGCAGTGGGAATTGCAGGTTATCATTATGTGACAGGTAAGTGGTAAAAATTAAAGGAGAAATTGCTATGGAAAAATATATTTTAAAATTTGAAAAAATGACTAATACAGACTTGCAGGAAATTCAAGGGGGAGCATTACCTCTCCTTATCCCTATTGCCGCTGGTTTTGTTAAAGGATTTGTATATACTGGTGGAGCTATTCTGACAACTCGAGCACTCTTGTCAGGTAATTAGGAGTTTCTTATGAAACAATTCTTATTAGGTTTTGCTGAGGGTTATTTTACCGTATCGCTCATAATCTACATCGCAACGTATTTGATTTTGAGAAATCCAATCAATACCCTATTTTATCCAGAAATTTACCCTGTTTTATTTGGACTCTTTTATCTAGGATATAAGGTCAATAAAAAGCGAGTAGAGTAAACAGTTAAGAATGACTTGTTAGTCTGCGCTGAAAATGGCTAGGGTAGAATCTAAGAATGCATCACATTGGAGTTTAATATGAAATTCGTTAAATCAGTATTGAAAGTTTTGCCTGAAATCATGGTATTACTTAGTTCGATGTCTTATATAATCATCAGATTAGTAGCTGATATGAATAAAGTATCTTTACCTACTTGGTTTGATAGTTTCAATATACCAACGATTGCATTATTTATGATGGTCTTCATTCTTTTATACAGAAGTAAAGAAAAAAAGAATGGATAAATTTGAGGCAGTAGACGCTCTATAGGGAATAGGTGTCTTATAGTAACGAATCAAAAAAGGAGTAACTATGAATCGTAATTTAGAACGGTGTTATCTATTCTGACTAGGAATAGATCATACCAGAGGTGGCTTAGAAATAGCAGGGACATTAAAAATTGAAGTAACTTTAAATAGGATGTCGTAAAGGTTACTATCAATGATTTATTTGTCCCAAGTTTGCCTAGGGTGACAGTAAAACATCAATTTCCTTTCATACCATATTTTTAGTAGGTAGGACGTTTGTTCTGCCTATTTTTTGCCCCAAAAAGTGCAGTTGAGGTGTTTATTTGGAGTTTTGCATGTATTTTTTAATAAAATTTGATAAAATAGTTATAGAAATTAGGAGAGTTGAAGAAAAGAAATGAAGAAGGTTTTAAGATATTTATTAGTATTTGTGTTTCTATTTTTGATGAATATTTTCATCTTTAAGATACTAGCAACTCTGGGATTTCAGCTGACAATGAGTGAAAAGAGTTATATTGTACCACCGCTGTTTTCGATTATTGTTTTGTACATGATTGACAAAAGAATTAGGAAGAAAAAGAAATAAATATATATTTTAGGTAGGACGTTTGTTCTACCTATTTTTTATCCAAAAAGTGCATTTGGGAGATAGATGGGCGCATTTGGGGAGGAAGTCCAGTTTTTGTTTGGGGATTGGGGTAAGATAGTTGTTATCAGATGAGTTTAGGAAAAGGAGATGAATATGAAATTTGGGAAACGTCACTATCGTCCGCAGGTGGATCAGATGGACTGCGGTGTAGCTTCATTAGCCATGGTTTTTGGCTACTATGGTAGCTATTATTCTTTGGCTCACTTGCGAGAATTGGCCAAGACGACCATGGATGGGACAACGGCCTTGGGCTTGGTCAAGGTGGCAGAGGAGATTGGCTTTGAGACGCGAGCAATTAAGGCGGATATGACGCTTTTTGACTTGCCAGATTTGACTTTTCCTTTTGTTGCCCATGTTCTTAAGGAAGGAAAATTGCTCCACTACTATGTGGTGACTGGGCAGGATAAGGATAGCATTCATATTGCCGACCCAGATCCTGGGGTGAAATTGACCAAACTGCCACGTGAGCGTTTTGCGGAAGAATGGACAGGAGTGACTCTGTTTATGGCCCCTAGTCCAGACTACAAACCTCATAAGGATCAAAAGAATGGTCTGCTCTCTTTTATCCCTATATTAGTGAAGCAGCGTGGCTTGATTGCTAATATCGTTTTGGCGACGCTCTTGGTAACCGTGATTAATATTGTGGGTTCTTATTATCTACAGTCTATCATTGATACCTATGTGCCAGATCAAATGCGTTCGACACTGGGGATTATTTCTATTGGGCTGGTCATTGTCTATATTCTCCAGCAGATCTTGTCTTACGCTCAGGAGTATCTCTTACTTGTTTTGGGGCAACGCTTATCGATTGATGTGATTTTGTCCTATATCAAGCATGTTTTTCACCTGCCTATGTCCTTTTTTGCGACACGTCGTACAGGGGAAATCGTGTCTCGTTTTACAGATGCTAACAGTATTATCGATGCGCTGGCTTCGACTATTCTTTCGATTTTCCTAGATGTGTCAACGGTTGTCATTATTTCTCTTGTTTTATTTTCACAAAATACCAATCTCTTTTTCATGACCTTATTGGCGCTTCCTATCTACACAGTGATTATCTTTGCTTTTATGAAGCCGTTTGAAAAGATGAATCGGGATACCATGGAAGCCAATGCGGTTCTGTCTTCTTCTATCATTGAGGACATCAATGGTATTGAGACTATCAAGTCCTTGACCAGTGAGAGTCAGCGTTACCAAAAAATTGACAAGGAATTTGTGGATTATCTGAAAAAATCCTTTACCTATAGTCGGGCAGAGAGTCAGCAAAAGGCTCTGAAAAAGGTTGCCCATCTCTTGCTCAATGTCGGGATTCTCTGGATGGGAGCTGTTCTGGTTATGGATGGCAAGATGAGTTTGGGGCAGTTGATTACCTATAATACCTTGCTTGTTTACTTTACAAACCCTTTGGAAAATATCATCAATCTGCAAACCAAGCTTCAGACAGCGCAGGTTGCTAATAACCGTCTGAATGAGGTTTATCTGGTAACTTCTGAGTTTGAGGAGAAGAAAACAGTTGAGGATTTGAGCTTGATGAAGGGAGAGATGACTTTCAAGCAGGTTTCCTATAAGTATGGCTATGGTCGAGATGTCTTATCAGATATCAATTTGACTATTCCGCAGGGTTCTAAGGTGACTTTTGTGGGGATTTCAGGGTCAGGTAAGACGACATTGGCCAAGATGATGGTTAATTTTTACGACCCAAGTCAGGGAGAGATTAGTCTGGGTGGTGTCAATCTCAATCAGATTGATAAAAAAGTACTGCGTCAGTATATCAACTATCTGCCTCAACAGCCTTATGTCTTTAACGGAACGATTTTGGAGAATCTTCTCCTTGGAGCCAAGGAAGGGACGACTCAAGAGGATATCTTACGGGCGGTCGAATTGGCAGAGATTCGGGAGGACATTGAGCGTATGCCACTGAATTACCAGACAGAATTGACTTCGGATGGGGCAGGAATTTCAGGTGGTCAACGTCAGAGAATTGCTTTGGCGCGTGCTCTCTTGACAGATGCGCCGGTCTTGATTTTGGATGAGGCGACCAGCAGTCTGGATATCTTGACAGAGAAGCGAATTGTCGATAATCTCATGGCTTTAGACAAGACCTTGATTTTCATCGCCCACCGCTTGACCATTGCTGAGCGGACAGAGAAGGTGGTTGTTTTGGATCAGGGCAAGATTGTTGAAGAAGGAAAGCATGCTGATTTGCTTGCACAGGGTGGATTTTATGCCCATTTGGTGAATAGCTAGAAAGAGGAGAAGATGAAACCAGAATTTTTAGAAAGTGCGGAGTTTTATAATCGTCGTTACCATAATTTTTCCAGTCGGGTGATTGTCCCCATGTTCCTTCTGCTCGTGTTTTTGCTTGGCTTTGCAATATTTGCAGAGAAGGAGCTGAGTTTGTCTACTAGAGCTACTGTCGAGCCTAGTCGTATCCTTGCAAATATCCAGTCAACTAGCAACAATCGTATTCTTGTCAATCATTTGGAAGAAAATAAGCTGGTTAAAAAGGGAGAACTGTTGGTTCAATATCAAGAAGGGGCAGAGGGTGTCCAAGCGGAGGCCTATGCTGGTCAGTTGGACATGCTTAAGGATCAAAAAAAGCAATTGGAGTATTTGCAAAAAAGTCTGCAAGAAGGGGAGAATCACTTTCCAGAGGAGGATAAGTTTGGCTATCAAGCCACCTTTCGCGACTACATCAGTCAAGCAGGCAGTCTTAGGGCTAGTACATCGCAACAAAATGAGACCATCGCATCCCAGAATGCAGCAGCTAGCCAAACCCAAGTCGAAATCGGCAACCTCATCAGTCAAACAGAGGCTAAAATTCGCGATTACCAGACAGCTAAGTCAGCTATTGAAACAGGTGCTTCCTTGGCCAGTCAGAATCTAGCCTACTCTCTCTACCAGTCCTATAAGTCTCAGGGCGAGGAAAATCCGCAATCTAAGGCCCAGGCTGTTGCTCAGGTAGAAGCACAGCTCTCTCAGTTAGAATCCAGTCTTGCTACTTACCGTGTTCAGTATGCAGGTTCAGGTACCCAGCAAGCCTATGCGTCAGGCTTAGGCAGTCAATTGGAGTCTCTCAAATCACAACACTTGGCTAAGGTTGGTCAAGAATTGACCCTTTTAGACCAGAAAATCTTGGAGGCAGAGTCAGGCAAGAAGGTTCAGGGAAATCTTTTAGATAAGGGGAAAATTACGGCGAGTGAGGATGGGGTGCTTCATCTTAATCCTGAGACCAGTGATTCTACTATGGTAGCAGAAGGTGCCTTACTAGCCCAACTTTATCCGTCCTTGGAAAAAGAAGGAAAAGCCAAACTAACAGCTTATCTTAGTTCAAAAGATGTAGCAAGAGTCAAGGTCGGTGATTCTGTTCGCTATACTACGACTCATGATGCCAAGAATCAACTTTTCCTAGATTCTACTATTACAAGTATTGATGCGACAGCTACTAAGACTGAAAAAGGGAATTTCTTTAAAATCGAGGCGGAGACTAATCTGACTTCCGAGCAGGCTGAAAAACTTCGATACGGGGTGGAAGGTCGTCTGCAGATGATTACGGGCAAGAAAAGTTACCTACGTTATTATTTGGATCAATTTTTGAACAAAGAGTAATGTTCGTGTTTTTAGAGTTAAATGATTTTAAAACTGTGAGAAAGATTCTTCTTGCGGTTTTTTCTTTATGATTTTTAAGGGCACTACATTATTTATTCGGTTAAATTCTTGTAATTTTAGGTTTTTTATGGTAAAATGTGCTCAAGTAATACGAAAGGCGAACTTTAAAATGTCAAAACAATTGATCTATTCGGGAAAAGCTAAAGATATCTATACAACAGAGGATGAAAATCTTATTATTTCGACTTACAAGGACCAGGCGACTGCTTTCAATGGTGTCAAGAAGGAGCAGATTGCGGGTAAGGGAGTGTTGAATAATCAGATTTCATCTTTTATTTTTGAGAAATTAAATGCGGCTGGTGTGGCGACTCACTTTGTGGAGAAGCTTTCGGACACGGAACAACTCAATAAAAAGGTTAAGATTATTCCTTTGGAAGTCGTGCTCCGCAACTACACGGCTGGTTCCTTTTCAAAACGTTTTGGCGTAGACGAAGGAATCGCATTTGAGACTCCGATTGTTGAATTTTACTATAAAAATGATGATTTGGATGATCCATTCATCAATGATGAGCATGTGAAATTCCTACAGATTGCGAATGACCAGCAGATTGCCTACTTGAAGGAGGAAACCCGTCGTATCAATGAACTTTTGAAGGGCTGGTTTGCTGAGATTGGGCTTAAGTTGATTGACTTTAAACTAGAGTTCGGTTTTGACAAGGATGGCAAGATTATCTTAGCAGATGAATTTTCACCAGATAACTGCCGTTTGTGGGATGCGGATGGCAACCACATGGATAAGGATGTTTTCCGTAGAGGATTGGGAGAACTAACCGACGTTTATGAGATTGTTTGGGAAAAGTTACAGGGGTTGAAATAATCTGTTTGCAACGGAAAACCTTCGTCTCTCAACTAAAAGGACTCAGGCTGAAAAGGTTCCCCAGACCTTTTCACTCCGTAGAGGATTGGGAGAACTAACCGACGTTTACGAGATTGTTTGGGAAAAGTTGCAGGGGTTGAAATAACAACCTCAAGGTCGTTGGAACATTGCAAGAGCTGAAATAAAGGAATAAGAATTGATGGATAAACGTATTTTTGTTGAAAAAAAGGCTGATTTTCAGGTCAAGTCAGAGAGTTTGGTTAGAGAACTCCAGCACAACTTGGGACTTTCAAGCTTGAAAAGTATTCGCATCGTGCAAGTGTATGATGTCTTTGATTTGGCTGAGGACTTGTTTGCACCTGCAGAGAAACACATCTTCTCTGAGCAGGTGACAGACCATGTCTTGGACGAAGCGGCTGTGCAGGCGGATCTTGCTAATTATGCTTTCTTTGCCATTGAAAGTCTACCTGGGCAATTTGACCAGCGTGCGGCATCTTCACAGGAAGCCTTGCTTTTGCTGGGAAGTTCGAGTGATGTGACGGTCAATACAGCTCAACTTTACTTGGTCAATAAAGATATTGATGCGACGGAGTTAGAGGCGGTCAAGAACTACTTGCTCAATCCAGTTGATTCTCGTTTCAAGGATATCACGACAGGGATTGCCAAGCAGGAATTTTCAGAGTCAGACAAGACCATTCCAAAATTGACTTTCTTTGAAAGCTATACAGCAGAGGACTTTGCCCGCTACAAGGCCGAGCAAGGGATGGCCATGGAAGTGGATGATTTGCTCTTTATCCAAGACTACTTTAAGTCAATCGGGCGCGTGCCAACTGAGACTGAACTCAAGGTTTTGGATACTTACTGGTCTGACCACTGCCGTCACACGACGTTTGAGACTGAGTTGAAGCAGATTGATTTCTCAGCTTCTAAATTCCAAAAACAATTGCAGTCAACCTATGACAAATATATCGCTATGCGTGAGGAGTTGGGGCGTTCTGAAAAACCGCAAACCTTGATGGATATGGCAACTATTTTCGGTCGTTATGAGCGTGCTAATGGACGTTTGGACGACATGGAAGTGTCTGATGAAATAAACGCCTGCTCAGTCGAAATCGAAGTGGACGTTGATGGTGTGAAAGAACCATGGCTCCTCATGTTTAAAAACGAAACCCATAATCACCCAACGGAAATTGAGCCATTTGGTGGAGCGGCTACCTGTATCGGTGGAGCTATTCGTGATCCGTTGTCAGGCCGTTCATACGTTTACCAAGCTATGCGTATCTCAGGCGCTGGTGATATTACAGCTCCGATTTCGGAAACTCGCGCTGGGAAATTGCCACAACAAGTCATTTCGAAGACAGCGGCCCATGGTTATTCTTCTTACGGTAACCAGATTGGGCTTGCAACAACCTACGTTCGTGAATACTTCCACCCAGGCTTTGTAGCTAAACGCATGGAGCTAGGTGCTGTTGTCGGTGCAGCTCCTAAGGGCAATGTTGTCCGTGAAAAACCGGAAGCGGGTGATGTGATTATCTTGCTCGGTGGGAAGACTGGACGTGATGGTGTCGGTGGTGCGACAGGTTCTTCTAAGGTTCAAACAGTTGAATCTGTAGAGACTGCTGGAGCTGAGGTTCAAAAAGGGAATGCCATAGAAGAACGCAAGATTCAGCGCCTCTTCCGTAATGGCGATGTCACTCGTCTTATCAAGAAGTCCAATGACTTTGGCGCTGGTGGTGTCTGTGTAGCTATTGGTGAATTAGCAGACGGTCTTGAAATCGACCTCAACAAGGTGCCTCTTAAATACCAGGGCTTGAACGGTACAGAAATTGCTATCTCTGAATCACAAGAACGGATGGCGGTCGTGGTTCGTCCTAAGGATGTAGATGCCTTCGTTGAGGAATGTAACAAAGAAAATATTGATGCTGTTGTGGTGGCGACAGTGACGGAAAAACCAAATCTTGTCATGCACTGGAATGGTGAGACAATTGTGGACTTGGAGCGTCGTTTCCTTGATACAAACGGTGTGCGCGTGGTCGTCAATGCTAAGGTTGTGGACAAGGATGTCAAACTTCCAGAAGAACGTCAAACATCTGCTGACACACTTGAAGCAGATACCCTTACGGTTCTATCTGACCTCAACCATGCGAGTCAAAAAGGATTGCAGACTATCTTTGATTGCTCTGTTGGTCGTTCAACAGTCAATCACCCACTTGGTGGTCGCTATCAACTCACACCAACTGAGGCTTCTGTGCAGAAATTACCAGTTCAACACGGTGTGACTCATACTGCGTCAGTCATGGCTCAAGGTTTCAACCCTTATCTAGCTGAATGGTCTCCATACCACGGTGCTGCCTATGCGGTGATCGAAGCAACTGCTCGATTGGTTGCTGCTGGTGCCAACTGGTCTAAGGCTCGCTTCTCTTATCAAGAGTACTTCGAGCGCATGGACAAACAAGCCGAGCGTTTTGGTCAGCCAGTAGCAGCTCTCCTAGGCTCTATCGAAGCTCAGATTCAGCTTGGCTTGCCATCTATCGGTGGTAAGGACTCTATGTCTGGTACCTTTGAAGAATTGACGGTGCCACCAACCTTGGTTGCTTTTGGGGTAACGACGGCAGATAGCCGTAAGGTGCTTTCTCCGGAGTTCAAAACTGCTGGGGAAAATATCTACTACATCCCAGGACAAGTCCTCTCAGCAGAGATTGATTTTGACTTGATTAAGTCTAATTTTGCTCAGTTTGAAGCCCTTCAAAAGGCTCACAAAGTAACATCTGCATCGGCTGTCAAATACGGCGGTGTGGTTGAAAGTTTGGCTCTTGCTACCTTTGGAAATCATATCGGTGCAGAGGTGACCTTGTCTGAACTTGAAAGTTCTTTGACAGCACAATTAGGTGGATTTGTCTTCACATCTCCTGAAGAAATCGCTGGAGTAGAGAAAATTGGACAAACAAGTGCAGACTTTACACTAACTGTCAACGGTGTGAAGCTAGATGGACACAAACTTGACAGTGCCTTCCAAGGCAAATTGGAAGAAGTTTACCCAACAGAATTTGCCCAAGCCAAAGAACTAGCAGAAGTTCCAGCTGTCGCTACTAACACAGTCATCCAAGCCAAAGAAAAGGTTGAAAAACCTGTGGTTTACATCCCAGTCTTTCCAGGAACCAACTCAGAATATGATTCAGCTAAGGCATTTGAAAAAGAAGGCGCAGAAGTTAACTTGGTGCCATTTGTGACCTTGAATGAAGAAGCCATTGTCAATTCAGTTGAAACTATGGTTGACAACATCGGCAAGGCTAACATTCTCTTCTTTGCAGGTGGATTCTCAGCTGCGGATGAGCCAGATGGTTCAGCCAAGTTTATCGTCAACATCCTGCTCAATGAAAAAGTGCGTGCAGCTATTGATAGCTTTATCGCCCGTGGTGGTTTGATTATTGGTATCTGTAATGGATTCCAGGCCTTGGTCAAATCAGGTCTTCTTCCATACGGGAACTTCGAAGATGCCAGCAGTACTAGTCCAACCCTCTTCTACAATGATGCCAACCAGCACGTTGCCAAGATGGTGGAAACTCGAATTGCCAATACTAACTCACCATGGCTTGCTGGAGTGGAAGTTGGTGAGATTCATGCCATTCCTGTTTCGCACGGTGAAGGGAAGTTTGTCGTGACAGCTGAGGAATTTGCAGAGCTCCGTGACAATGGACAAATTTTCAGCCAATATGTTGACTTTAATGGCAAACCAAGTATGGACTCTAAGTACAATCCGAATGGTTCTGTCCATGCCATTGAAGGAATTACCAGCAAGAATGGTCAAATCATCGGTAAGATGGGCCACTCAGAACGTTATGAAGACGGTCTTTTCCAAAATATTCCAGGAAATAAAGACCAGCACCTGTTCGCGTCAGCGGTTAAATACTTTACTGGAAAATAAGACATGCAGATTTTCTAATAGATAGTATCAGGAATGTAAAAGTCATGTAGATTTAGCTCTTGGTGCTACACAAATAAAAATTAGGTATATAAAATGACATACGAAGTAAAATCTCTTAATGAAGAATGTGGTGTTTTCGGTATCTGGGGGCATCCAGATGCTGCTAAATTGACCTATTTTGGTCTCCACAGTCTTCAGCACCGTGGTCAGGAGGGGGCAGGAATCCTCTCCAATGATCAGGGACAATTGAAGCGTCATCGTGACATGGGACTTTTATCAGAAGTCTTCAGAAATCCTGCCAATTTGGATAAATTGACAGGAACTGGTGCGATTGGTCACGTGCGTTATGCGACTGCTGGCGAAGCTTCTGTAGATAACATTCAGCCCTTCCTCTTCCGTTTTCACGATATGCAGTTTGGCTTGGCTCATAATGGAAATCTGACCAATGCAGCCTCTCTCAAGAAAGAATTGGAAGATAGAGGAGCGATTTTTAGCGCAACTTCGGACTCGGAAATCTTAGCTCACCTCATTCGTCGTAGTCACAATCCGAACTTGATGGGAAAAATCAAGGAAGCGCTCAGCCTTGTCAAAGGTGGTTTTGCCTATATCTTGCTGTTTGAGGACAAGTTGATTGCGGCTCTTGACCCCAATGGTTTCCGTCCGCTTTCTATCGGGAAAATGGCCAACGGAGCGGTGGTTGTTTCCTCTGAAACCTGTGCTTTTGAGGTTATTGGTGCTGAATGGATTCGTGATTTGAAGCCAGGTGAGATTGTGATCATTGATGACAAGGGCATCCAGTATGATAGCTATACAGATGATACTCAGTTAGCAATCTGTTCTATGGAGTATATCTATTTTGCCCGCCCTGATTCTAACATTCATGGTGTCAATGTTCATACGGCACGTAAACGTATGGGTGCTCAATTGGCGCGTGAATTCAAGCATGAGGCGGATATCGTGGTCGGTGTGCCCAATTCTTCCCTCAGCGCGGCTATGGGATTTGCGGAAGAGTCTGGTTTGCCAAATGAAATGGGCCTCATCAAGAACCAATACACCCAACGTACCTTTATCCAACCGACTCAAGAATTGCGGGAGCAAGGGGTACGGATGAAACTGTCTGCAGTTTCTGGTGTTGTCAAAGGCAAGCGTGTTGTTATGATTGATGATTCTATTGTACGTGGAACAACCTCTCGTCGTATCGTTCAGCTCTTGAAAGAAGCTGGTGCGACTGAGGTTCACGTTGCCATTGGTAGTCCAGCGCTAGCTTATCCATGCTTCTATGGAATTGATATCCAGACCCGTCAGGAGCTAATTGCGGCCAATCATACGGTTGAAGAAACTCGTCAAATCATTGGGGCGGATAGTCTGACCTACCTTTCTGTTGAAGGTTTGATTGAGTCGATTGGGATTGAAACAGATGCGCCAAATGGTGGTCTCTGTGTCGCTTATTTTGATGGTGATTACCCAACACCTCTCTACGACTATGAAGAAGACTATCGTCGAAGTTTGGAAGAAAAGACTAGTTTTTACAAGTAGGTGACTGAAGATTCTCCATAAAAGAAAAGGAATAAATAAATGACAAATAAAAATGCGTACGCTCAATCTGGTGTGGATGTTGAAGCGGGTTATGAAGTTGTTGAACGAATCAAAAAGCACGTGGCTCGTACGGAGCGTGCAGGTGTCATGGGAGCTCTTGGTGGTTTTGGTGGTATGTTTGACCTTTCAAAAACAGGTGTCAAAGAACCTGTCTTGATTTCAGGGACTGACGGTGTCGGAACTAAGATCATGCTGGCTATCAAGTACGACAAGCACGATACTATCGGTCAGGACTGTGTGGCCATGTGTGTTAATGATATCATCGCTGCAGGTGCGGAGCCTCTCTATTTCCTGGACTATGTGGCGACAGGGAAGAATGAACCAGCTAAACTAGAACAAGTTGTCGCTGGTGTGGCAGAAGGTTGTGTGCAGGCAGGCGCTGCCCTCATTGGTGGGGAAACGGCTGAAATGCCTGGCATGTACGGCGAAGCTGACTATGACTTGGCTGGTTTTGCGGTCGGTGTGGCTGAAAAATCTCAAATCATTGACGGTTCAAAGGTGGCAGAAGGAGATGTTCTTCTCGGACTTGCTTCAAGTGGGATTCATTCCAATGGTTACTCTCTCGTCCGTCGTGTCTTTGCGGATTACACAGGTGAGGAAATCTTGCCAGAATTGGAAGGCAAGAAACTTAAGGAAGTTCTTCTTGAGCCAACTCGTATCTATGTCAAGGCTGTCTTGCCACTCATCAAAGAAGAGTTGGTCAATGGAATTGCCCACATCACAGGTGGTGGCTTTATCGAGAATGTCCCTCGTATGTTTGCAGCTGACTTGGCTGCTGAGATTGAAGAAGACAAGGTTCCCGTGCTTCCAATTTTCAAAGTCCTTGAAAAATATGGTAAAATCAAACATGAAGAAATGTTTGAAATCTTCAATATGGGTGTGGGACTCATGCTGGCAGTTAGCCCTGAAAATGTAGGTAGTGTCAAAGAATTGCTGGATGAACCAGTCTATGAAATTGGTCGCATCGTCAAGAAAGAAAACGAAAGTGTCATCATCAAATGAAAAAAATAGCGGTTTTTGCCTCAGGCAATGGCTCGAATTTTCAGGTGATTGCCGAAGAATTTCCGGTTGAGTTTGTCTTTTCAGACCATCGTGACGCCTATGTGCTCGAGCGGGCAGACAAGCTCGGCGTTCTGTCCTATGCTTTTGAACTCAAGGAGTTTGAGAGCAAGGTAGACTACGAAGCGGCCCTTGTCGAACTCTTGGAAGAACACCAGATTGACTTGGTTTGCCTAGCAGGCTACATGAAAATCGTTGGGCCAACCTTATTGGCGGCTTATGAAGGTCGAATCATCAATATCCATCCAGCTTACCTGCCAGAATTTCCAGGAGCTCATGGGATTGAGGATGCTTGGAATGCTGGCGTTGCTGAGAGTGGTGTGACCATTCACTGGGTGGATTCCGGTGTGGATACTGGAAAGGTTATCAAACAAGTCCGTGTACCGCGACTAGCTGATGATACGATTGACAGTTTTGAAACTCGGATTCATGAGGCAGAGTACAAGTTGTATCCAGAGGTTCTGGATAGTTTGGGAGTAGGGAGAGGATAAGAAGTAAATCAAATTTTGATTGTGCAATTTTGCTAGGAGAAAAAATGATTGAGATAAAATTAGTAGATGAGAGCAGTTTTCAGGCAGTGCTGGATTTGAAAATATCTGAAGCTGATGAACGAGCACGTTTCGTGTCTCCAAATGTACGCTCTTTAGCTGACGCATGGCTCTACCGAGAGAATGGGGATGTGTTTCCAATGGCAATTTATTGGAATGAGCTTGTAGTTGGTTTTCTCCTGTTGGAAATAGATAAGGATGAAGCGGAATACTTTATCTGGCGGATAATGATTGGCCAGCAGTACCAAGGAAGAGGTTATGGACGAAAAGCCGTGGAAGTTCTGATCAAAAAGGCTCAGATGGATAGCGATTGCAATCATATTATCGCAGATTATGTGGTTGGAAATGAAAAAATGAAGCACCTGTTGACTAGTTTGGGTTTTCAGGAAACAGGATTTATAGAAGAAAATAATGAAGTCGCTATGCGCTTGGACCTAAAGAAAGAGGAATATAATGACTAAACGCGCCTTAATCAGCGTCTCAGATAAAGCGGGCATTGTTGAATTGGCCCAAGAGCTCAAAAAACTGGGTTGGGAGATTATCTCGACGGGTGGGACCAAGGTTGTCCTTGACAATGCTGGGGTGGAGACCATTGACATTGATGATTCATATGATATCTTTGATTCAAAATTGGAGTCAGTGCTTGTTGAAGACGGCTTCAAACGGAGGTATCGGGTGTGGACACTGGTAAGATTATCAAACAAGTCCGTGTGCCACGGTTAGCTGATGATACGATTGACAGTTTTGAAGCTCGCATCCATGAGGCAGAGTATAAGTTGTATCCAGAAGTAGTGAAGGCTCTATTTACAGATTGACTTTTTGATGATTCATATGATATCTTTGATTCAAAATTGGAGTCAGTGCTTGTTGAAGACGGCTTCAAACGGAGGTATTTGTAATGTTAGAATCTAAAAAAACAACTCGATATGTATTTTATGTCTATCTGATGTTATTAACTTGGGGAATCTTATTTAAGTTTGAAACTAATCCTGAATTTATAGCATTTTTCTTAGCTCCAAGGTACATCAATTGGATTCCATTTTCAGAACCACTAATAGTAGATGGAAAAATTGTTTTTGCTGAAATGTTATTTAATCTGATTTCCTTTATTCCATTAGGTGTTTGTTTCCCTCTGATAAAAACTAATTTATCTAGTTTAAGAATAGTCGGGACAGGTTTCTTGATTAGTCTATTGTTTGAGTGCTTACAGTATATTTTAGCAATAGGTATAACAGATATAACGGATTTGACTTTAAATACGCTAGGTGTTTGTGTAGGCTTACTGATTTATCAAATTTTTATAAGAGTGTTCAAATCACAGACTAGAAAATGGGTCAATATCTTAGGTATGCTTAGCCTTGGTTTTGCTTATCTTGTTTTACTGTTACTGCATTTAATTGGTGTTTAACTAATGATTAAAAAGGAGAATATAATGACTAAACGCGCCTTAATCAGCGTCTCAGATAAAGCGGGCATTGTTGAATTTGCCCAAGAACTCAAAAAACTTGGTTGGGATATTATATCGACAGGTGGAACCAAGGTTGCCCTTGATAATGCTGGGGTGAAGACTATTTCCATCGATGATGTGACTGGTTTTCCAGAAATGATGGATGGTCGTGTTAAGACCCTTCATCCAAATATCCACGGGGGTCTCCTCGCTCGTCGTGATTTGGATAGCCACTTGGAAGCAGCCAAGGAGAACCAAATTGAGCTTATCGACCTTGTAGTGGTCAACCTTTATCCTTTCAAGGAAACGATCCTCAAACCAGACGTGACTTACGCTGATGCAGTTGAAAACATTGATATCGGTGGGCCATCTATGCTTCGCTCGGCAGCGAAGAATCATGCCAGCGTAACAGTTGTGGTAGACCCTGCTGACTATACTGTGGTGCTTGATGAATTGTCAGCCACAGGTGAAACTACTTATGAAACTCGCCAACGTTTGGCAGCCAAAGTTTTCCGTCACACAGCGGCTTATGACGCCTTGATTGCAGAGTATTTCACAGCTCAAGTGGGTGAAAGCAAACCTGAAAAGCTCACTTTAACCTATGATCTCAAACAAGCTATGCGTTACGGTGAGAACCCTCAACAAGACGCGGATTTCTACCAAAAAGCTTTGCCAACAGACTACTCGATTGCTTCGGCTAAACAGCTCAATGGGAAAGAATTGTCATTCAATAATATCCGTGACGCTGATGCGGCCATTCGTATCATCCGTGACTTTAAAGACCGTCCAACCGTTGTGGCTCTCAAACACATGAACCCATGTGGAATCGGTCAGGCTGATGACATCGAGACTGCTTGGGACTACGCTTATGAGTCTGACCCAGTGTCTATCTTTGGTGGTATCGTTGTTCTTAACCGTGAGGTGGGTGCTACGACAGCTGAGAAGATGCATGGTGTATTCCTTGAAATCATCATTGCACCAAGCTATACGGATGAAGCGCTAGCTATTTTGACCAACAAAAAGAAAAACTTGCGTATCCTTGCCTTGCCATTTGATGCTCAAGAGGCCAGTGAAGTGGAAGCAGAATACACAGGTGTAGTTGGTGGACTTCTGGTGCAAAACCAAGACGTGGTCAAAGAAAGTCCAGCTGACTGGCAAGTGGTGACCAAACGCCAGCCAACTGAGACAGAAGCGACAGCTCTTGAGTTTGCTTGGAAGGCTATTAAATACGTCAAATCAAACGGAATTATCGTGACCAACGACCACATGACACTTGGTGTTGGTCCAGGTCAAACTAACCGTGTGGCTTCAGTCCGTATTGCCATTGACCAAGCTAAAGACCGTCTTGACGGTGCTGTGCTTGCTTCTGATGCATTCTTCCCATTTGCGGATAATGTGGAAGAAATCGCCAAAGCAGGTATCAAGGCTATCATCCAGCCAGGTGGGTCCGTACGTGACCAAGAGTCTATCGAAGCTGCGGATAAATATGGCTTGACCATGGTCTTTACAGGCGTGAGACATTTTAGACATTAAGAAGGTAAAGGGAAGAAAACAGTTTCTTTCCTTTTTTGCGTAAAAATGCGGAGCAAAACGAGATTAAAACGAACGTTTATGTTATAATATTAGTAAATAATTCGCAAAAGAGGTTGTGAGATGAAACTACTTGTTGTCGGTTCGGGTGGTCGTGAACATGCGATTGCTAAGAAGTTGCTTGAGTCAAAAGAGGTAGAAAAGGTTTTTGTTGCTCCTGGGAATGATGGGATGACTCTGGATGGTTTGGAATTGGTAAATATCTCTATTTCCGAACATTATAAATTGATTGAGTTTGTAAAAGCCAACGATATTGCTTGGTCATTTATCGGGCCAGATGATGCCCTTGCGGCTGGTATTGTGGATGATTTCCATGCAGCTGGTCTCAAAGCCTTTGGTCCGACAAGATTGGCAGCGGAGCTGGAATGGTCCAAGGATTTTGCCAAGGAAATCATGGTCAAATACGGCGTTCCGACAGCAATATATGGCACATTTTCAGATTTCGAGGAAGCCAAGGCCTATATCGAAGAGCAGGGTGCGCCTATCGTAGTCAAGGCGGATGGCTTGGCGCTTGGGAAGGGTGTCGTCGTTGCGGAGACGGTTGAGCAAGCAGTCGAAGCAGCTCACGAGATGCTTTTGGACAATAAATTTGGTGACTCAGGTGCGCGTGTGGTTATTGAGGAATTCCTTGAAGGAGAGGAATTTTCACTCTTTGCCTTTGTCAATGGTGATAAGTTCTACATCATGCCAACAGCTCAGGACCACAAACGTGCCTATAATGGCGATAAGGGGCCTAACACGGGGGGTATGGGTGCCTATGCACCAGTTCCACACTTACCACAGAGTGTGGTTGATACAGCGGTTGACACCATTGTCAAGCCAGTCCTTGAGGGCATGATTCAAGAAGGTCGTCCTTATCTGGGTATCCTTTACGCAGGGCTTATCTTGACAGCGGACGGACCTAAGGTCATCGAGTTCAATGCTCGTTTCGGAGATCCTGAAACTCAGATTATCTTGCCTCGTTTGACATCTGATTTTGCGCAAAATATCACGGATATTCTCGATGGTAAGGAGCCAAACATCACGTGGACGGACAAGGGTGTGACGCTGGGTGTGGTTGTCGCATCCAATGGTTACCCGCTAGACTATGAAAAAGGTGTCAAGTTGCCAGCCAAGGCAGAGGGTGATATCATCACCTACTATGCAGGGGCTAAGTTTGCGGAAAATAGCAGAGTACTGCTATCAAACGGCGGACGTGTCTATATGCTCGTCACCACAGCAGATACTGTCAAAGAAACTCAAGATACCATCTACAGTCAACTCGCCCAACAAAAAACAGATGGCCTCTTCTACCGAACAGATATCGGAAGCAAAGCAATTAAGTAAAGATATAAGAAAAAGCGACGCAGTCGCCAAGTACAATAATGGTCGCATAACTTGCGAGCGTTAGCGAGCTAATATAGAACAATAACCGCCGTTGTGAAAGAACGATTAGATGATAATCCAATCGTTCAGGGAAATTGGAAGACCTTGGGCTTCCGATTTAGGTATGAGACACCTTTGGTGCCTGCTGCCGTCCCTCACAACCTAAGGTGATTGAAAAAGAGGAAAAAGGAGAAGAAATGAAACCCGTAATTTCCATCATCATGGGCTCAAAATCCGACTGGGCAACCATGCAAAAAACCGCAGAAGTCCTAGACCGCTTCGGTGTAGCCTACGAAAAGAAAGTTGTCTCTGCCCACCGCACACCTGACCTCATGTTCAAACATGCCGAGGAAGCACGTAGCCGTGGCATCAAGGTCATTATTGCAGGTGCGGGTGGAGCTGCTCACTTGCCAGGTATGGTCGCTGCCAAAACAACTCTTCCAGTCATCGGTGTGCCAGTCAAATCTCGTGCCCTTAGTGGCGTGGACTCGCTCTATTCTATCGTTCAGATGCCGGGCGGTGTGCCTGTGGCGACAATGGCTATCGGTGAAGCTGGTGCGACAAATGCGGCTCTCTTCGCCCTCCGTCTTCTTTCAGTAGAGGATCAGGCTATCGCGACAGCTTTGGCAGATTTCGCAGAAGAACAAGGAAAAATCGCAGAGGAGTCGACGAATGAGCTCATCTAAAACAATCGGAATTATCGGTGGCGGCCAGCTGGGTCAGATGATGGCCATTTCTGCTATCTACATGGGGCACAAGGTTATCGCGCTGGATCCTGCGGCGGATTGCCCGGCCTCTCGCGTGGCGGAGATCATCGTGGCTCCTTATAATGACGTGGATGCTCTGCGTCAGTTGGCTGAGCGTTGCGATGTTCTCACCTATGAGTTTGAAAATGTCGATGCTGATGGTTTGGATGCGGTTATCAAGGAAGGACAACTCCCTCAAGGGACCGACCTGCTCCGCATTTCGCAAAATCGCATTTTTGAAAAGGACTTTCTCTCAAACAAGGCTCAAGTCACTGTGGCACCTTACAAGGTTGTGACCTCAAGCCAAGATTTGGCAGATATTGACCTTTCTAAAAATTATGTCCTAAAGACTGCTACCGGTGGCTACGATGGGCATGGACAAAAAGTCATTCGCTCGGAAGCAGACTTGGGAGAAGCCCGTGCACTAGCCGACTCAGCAGACTGCGTTTTGGAAGAGTTCGTCAACTTTGACCTTGAAATTTCTGTCATCGTGTCTGGAAATGGCAAGGATGTGACAGTCTTCCCAGTTCAGGAAAATGTCCACCGTAACAACATTCTATCTAAGACCATTGTTCCAGCTCGAATTTCTGAGAGTTTAGCAGACAAGGCCAAAGCTATGGCAGTGCGAATCGCAGAACAACTGAACTTGTCTGGAACACTTTGTGTGGAAATGTTTGCGACAGCTGATGACATCATTGTCAACGAAATCGCTCCACGCCCCCACAACTCTGGTCACTACTCGATTGAAGCCTGCGACTTCTCCCAGTTTGATACCCACATTTTAGGTGTTCTGGGAGCATCATTACCAGACATCAAACTCCATGCACCTGCTGTTATGCTTAATGTTCTCGGCCAGCATGTCAAAGCTGCTGAAAAATATGTCGCAGAAAATCCAAGCGCCCACCTCCACATGTATGGTAAAATAGAAGCGAAGCACAACCGCAAAATGGGGCATGTGACTTTGTTTAGTGAAGAGCCAGATGAGGTTGGGGTATTTCTTGATTAAATGTGAGTAGATATTTGTATTATTACATGGGATGTTATTTAATCAGTATGATTTAGTTATAAATAAAAGTTTGTAGATGGAGGTTTGGGATTAATTCTATGAATAACTATTTTAAATCAATTTATAAATTGGAAGGCGATGTTCAAGAAGAAATTCTATATGTATTAGATTCAAACTTTTTGTCGTATGCAGTACAATCAATTAAGAGTTCAGAAAAATTTTTTAAGTCTATTGAACAGATAAAAGATTCATTATATGTTCCATTTGTTGTATATATGGAAACTATTCATAATCTTAAATCACATATAAAAGAAACAGAGAACGTTATAGAAGACATAATTAAAATATATGAAAATATTGAAAATTTAGATCTTTTCATCAATATAGATGACCTTAAAAAATTTCTCTTTAATAAAGTCACTAAGGGAATATCTGATAAGACAAATGGGAATATTAATTATAAGGGTAATGACGGTGCTAGAACGCAAATTGAGAATATAATACAACACATTGCTAAAGAAATTATAGATAGTGTTGAGGATATAAATAAAAAAATTGCAAATAAAACTGAAAAAATGCAATTTGAAAACAAATATAATATTAAAGAATATTCAGAAAGTATAAATGAGAGATTGAAGCAAATCAATGATATTTTTAGTTCTAATCAAATTGTAGGCAAAGAACTTACCGTAGATGATTTTAACAAATATATAGAACTAATTGAACAACGATTTGCAGAAAAACGTGGTCCTGGCTATAAAGATAACTCCAAAGAGGAAAAAAGACGTTTTGGGAATATCGAATTTCAAAGAAAATACGGTGATGCGATATTATGGCTAGAACTAATTGATTTCGTTAAAGATAGTGAAAAATATTCTAAAGTACTACTTGTATCAGACGATATAAAAAGTGACTGGAGTGAAAAAAAGGGGGAGAGTGAATTAAGTTTTGATTTAAAAATTGAGTTTTTACAAAAGACGGGAAAAAGTATTGATAGATTGACAAGTGCTGAATTTATTTCTAATATTTTATCGCTCTCAGAAGAGGAATCTAAAAATATTTCGGAGGAAATACAAGAATTCAATAAGTTTGAAACTGAATACGAATTTAATGATACTCTGATAATTAGAGCAAGAAAAAGAGGATTTGACGACGTGTTCTTAGGTGAAAAATGTTGGTATTCTGTAAGAATAGATGACAGAAAAATCCCCTATATAAATTATGTAGCTGCGTACCAAACAAGTCCAATTTCTAAAATTACACATTTTGCTAAAGTTAAATCTATAGTTACTTCTGATGAGGATACTACCAAGAAGAAAATAATTTTTGATGGTGAAGCACAAAAATTACCTAGTCCGATTCCTTTGGGGTATGATTTAAATGCATTACAATCCAATAGATATACAAATTTAAGAAATTTATATAATTCGAAAGATATTGATGATCTTTTAATTAAAGATTACGAATATTATCAAGCTAAACAATTTGAGGAAACAGATGAGGAGTAAGATATTGTTCTTATGAAAATATTAGTAAAAATTGGCAACACAAATATCTGATATTGTATGAGAAATATTGAATTAAATTAGGAGATATACAATAAGAGTTTTTAAAAGATATAGCTTTTCTATAAATTGAATAACGTAAGAAGGAAAACAAGATATTTTTTAGCAAACTAACTCGGGTTAAAAACCCCTCTTATTCGTATAGAAAAAAATAAAAAGAAAGGAACAAGGGCACTCGTATTTACAAAAACTGAATACGTGCTACGGACTTCCTCATTGTAAACAAAGAAAGGGGATGGGCATCTAGTATGCAGAACTGAACCCGGGCGGAAAGCTCGGAATTTAGATAAACCTCCTAGGACGCAAGCGTCCGTTGTTGGTTCCATAAAATTCAGTCGCGTTCTAGTCGCCCTTGGTATCTTAAACATGATCGACCGTTACTCTCGCCCTGAGATGGCGAACATTTGGAGTGAAGAAAATAAATACCGTGCTTGGCTTGAGGTGGAAATCTTGGCTGACGAGGCATGGGCTGAGTTGGGGGAAATCCCTAAGGAAGATGTGGCTTTGATTCGCGAAAAGGCGGACTTTGACATCGACCGTATTTTGGAAATTGAGCAGGAGACTCGCCACGATGTGGTGGCTTTCACACGTGCGGTTTCTGAAACGCTTGGTGAGGAGCGCAAGTGGGTCCACTATGGATTGACTTCTACTGATGTGGTGGATACGGCCTACGGGTACCTCTACAAGCAGGCCAACGACATCATCCGTCGTGACCTTGAAAACTTCACCAACATCATCGCTGACAAGGCGAAAGAGCACAAGTTCACCATCATGATGGGTCGTACCCACGGTGTGCACGCTGAGCCGACAACTTTTGGTCTGAAATTGGCGACTTGGTACAGTGAAATGAAGCGCAATATCGAGCGTTTCGAGCATGCGGCTGCTGGTGTTGAAGCTGGTAAGATTTCAGGTGCGGTTGGGAACTTTGCCAACATCCCGCCATTCGTTGAGCAATACGTCTGCGACAAGCTGGGTATCCGTGCCCAAGAAATCTCTACACAGGTGCTTCCTCGCGACCTTCACGCTGAGTACTTTGCAGTTCTTGCTAGCATTGCGACTTCCATCGAACGTATGGCAACGGAAATCCGTGGTCTGCAAAAATCAGAACAACGCGAAGTAGAAGAATTCTTTGCTAAAGGTCAAAAAGGTTCATCTGCTATGCCTCACAAACGCAATCCAATCGGTTCTGAAAATATGACTGGTCTTGCGCGTGTTATCCGTGGGCACATGATCACAGCCTATGAAAACGTTGCTCTCTGGCACGAACGCGACATTTCCCACTCATCAGCTGAGCGTATCATCACACCAGATACAACCATCTTGATTGACTACATGCTCAACCGTTTTGGAAATATCGTCAAGAACTTGACTGTCTTCCCTGAAAACATGATCCGCAACATGAACTCAACTTTTGGTCTTATCTTTAGCCAACGTGCCATGTTGACCTTGATTGAAAAAGGTATGACCCGTGAGCAAGCCTATGATTTGGTACAACCCAAAACAGCCTACTCTTGGGACAATCAAGTAGACTTTAAACCACTTCTTGAGGCAGATCCAGAAGTAACATCACGCCTCACTCAAGAAGAAATCGACGAAATCTTCAACCCTGCATACTATACCAAACGAGTGGATGATATCTTTGAACGTCTTGGTTTAGGATAATTAGAATAAAAATCGAATTTCTATTACTCCATTTATAGGAGTAGCAGAACTTCGATTTTTCTTTTTTATTAAAGCTATTTTTATAAAAAGATTCCCAATATTTTAGTAAAATTTCAACTAATTTAATCGATCTTCATTGACATATAGAAAATACAGTTTTGATGGGATATAATAATCATAGAAAAAAGCCCAAGCGATTAGGCTCAGGCTTTCTTCTTAGTGATCACGGTCACATGAAATGAATTTGATTTTGTAGTAATCCGCTCGTTTATAAGTTTCGCTGTAAGCGAGAACCTGACCAGTAGACTCTAATTTAGTAGTCTTGGTTTGTAAAACGCTAGGGAATTGTTCATCGACTCCGAGGACCGAAGCCGCATGTTCTGGAGTTGGAAATGCTATTTCATTGATTTCTTCAAAATGTTCATCATTCATGTGGATGTGATAATCCAATTTGAAACGGTTATAGATAGAGCTATAATATTCAAGATTTGGATAATTTGCGTTGATGTATTGTTCTGGAATATAAGATGTGTGATAGATGTATACGACACCATTTGTTTCGCGTACACGTTCAATCTTGTAGTAGAATTGGTTACCGCGTAGTCCAAGTTTTTCTAAGTAGCTTAGTTTGTTTCCACGCTCAATAGAAAGGACGGTCACTTTATCATCTTTAGTTTCAAAAACTTCTACATCAGAAAACTCTACGAGTTTGTGTTTGCGTGCGCGTGAAACGAATGTACCCTTTCCTTGTTGGCGGACAATATAGCCATCTTTGGCAAGGTCGTTTAAGGCGCGGACAACTGTGATAGAACTTACATCATACATAGCAATCAATTCAGCTTCAGTGTAAAATTTATCTCCACTAGCGAATTGGCCAGAAATGATTTTGTTCTTTAATTCATCTTTTATATATTGATACTTTGGAATTGCCATAATTTCACCTCGATTTTCCTTCTCCGTTAAAGATTTTACCATAAAACCGGAAAGAATAGTAGTCTTTTGAATAAAAAAATTAGAATAATAGGCTATAAGGTTAATTTACATAAAAAATAGGAGATTTTATACATTTTTATACATGCCACCTGTTTGAAGCTATATGTCTGTAAATTCTATATCTTTATAAGTTTTTTGTGTAAAAGTTGGGGAAAAATGAAAAAAATTGTGAAAAGCTATTGACAAATGTGATATATTGAGTTATATTCAATATATCAACAAATGAAAGCGTAAACTTTAGTTGTCAGAAGGTAAGAATATGACACGATTTGAGATACGAGATGATTTCTATCTCGATGGAAAATCATTTAAGATTTTATCTGGCGCCATTCATTATTTTAGGGTTCCTCCAGAAGATTGGTATCATTCGCTCTATAACTTGAAGGCTCTTGGTTTTAATACAGTAGAGACTTATGTGGCTTGGAATTTACACGAGCCTCGTGAGGGTGAGTTTCACTTTGAAGGAGCTCTGGATTTGGAGCGATTTCTCCAGACAGCGCAAGATTTGGGTCTCTACGCTATCGTTCGTCCGTCACCCTTCATCTGTGCGGAATGGGAATTCGGTGGTTTACCAGCTTGGCTCTTAACCAAAGACATGAGGATTCGTTCCTCAGATTCTGCTTATATTGAAGCTGTCGGTCGCTACTATGACCAGCTCTTGTCACGATTGGTTCCACATTTGTTGGACAATGGTGGCAATATCCTCATGATGCAGGTTGAAAATGAGTATGGCTCTTATGGAGAAGATAAGGCTTATCTGAGAGCGATTCGACAGTTGATGGAAGAGCGTGGCGTAACTTGTCCCCTCTTTACATCAGATGGTCCATGGAGAGCTACTCTGAAAGCAGGAACTTTAATCGAAGATGACCTCTTTGTAACAGGAAACTTTGGTTCTAAAGCTCCGTACAACTTTTCACAGATGCAGGAATTCTTTGATGAACATGGCAAGAAATGGCCGCTCATGTGTATGGAGTTCTGGGATGGCTGGTTCAATCGTTGGAAGGAACCGATTATCACACGGGATCCGAAAGAGTTGGCAGATGCAGTTCGAGAGGTTTTGGAGCAAGGTTCCATCAATCTTTACATGTTCCACGGTGGCACAAACTTTGGTTTCATGAATGGTTGCTCAGCTCGAGGGACTTTGGACCTGCCACAAGTTACGTCTTATGATTATGATGCTCTTCTAGATGAGGAAGGAAATCCAACTGCCAAATATCTGGCAGTCAAGAAGATGATGGCAACACATTTTCCAGAGTACCCGCAGTTGGAACCACTCTACAAGGAGAGTATGGAGTTGGATGCTATTCCACTAGTTGAAAAAGTTTCCTTGTTTGAAACCTTGGATAGTCTGTCCAGTCCTGTAGAAAGTCTCTATCCTAAAAAGATGGAGGAATTGGGACAAAGTTATGGCTACCTACTTTATCGAACAGAAACAAACTGGGATGCAGAAGAAGAAAGACTTCGTATCATTGATGGTCGAGATAGGGCTCAGCTGTATGTCGATGGTCAGTGGGTTAAGACTCAATATCAGACAGAGATTGGGGAAGATATTTTTTGTCAAGGTGAAAAGAAAGCGCTATCTAGGTTAGATATCTTGGTAGAAAATATGGGGCGTGTCAACTATGGACACAAGTTCTTAGCGGATACGCAACGTAAGGGAATTCGGACAGGGGTTTGTAAGGATTTGCACTTCCTACTAAACTGGAAACACTATCCACTCCCACTAGATAATCCTGAGAAAATTGATTTTTCAAAAGGATGGACAGAAGGACAACCAGCCTTTTACGCTTATGATTTTACAATCGAAGCGCCAAAAGATACTTACCTAGACTTGTCTGAGTTTGGTAAGGGAGTTGCCTTTGTCAATGGGCAGAATCTAGGACGTTTTTGGAACGTCGGCCCAACCCTCTCTCTTTATATTCCTCATAGCTATCTCAAGGAAGGTGCCAATCGTATCATCATCTTTGAGACAGAGGGCCAATATAAAGAAGAAATTCATTTAACTCGTAAACCTACACTAAAACACATAAAGGGGGAAAATTTATGACAATTGTAGGATGCCGTATCGATGGACGTTTGATCCACGGACAAGTAGCCAATCTTTGGGCTGGAAAACTAAATGTTTCACGTATTATGGTTGTAGACGACGAAGTTGTCAACAACGACGTTGAAAAGAGTGGTTTGAAACTTGCGACACCACCAGGTGTGAAATTGAGTATTTTGCCAATTGAAAAAGCGGCAGCCAATATTCTTGCTGGTAAATACGATAGCCAACGTCTCTTTATCGTGGCTCGTAAACCAGACCGATTCCTTGGTTTGGTAGAAGCAGGTGTACCACTTGAAACCCTTAATGTTGGGAATATGTCTCAAACACCAGAAACTCGTGCTATCACACGTTCTATCAACGTAGTAGACAAGGATGTGGAAGATTTCCACAAACTGGCAGAAAAAGGTGTTAAATTAACTGCTCAAATGGTTCCAAATGATCCAATTTCAGACTTTTTGAGCTTATTAAAATAGGAAAAAATTTTTAGGAGGTCATTGTTATGATACAATGGTGGCAAATTTTACTTCTCACTTTGTACTCAGCTTATCAAATCTGTGATGAGTTGACGATCGTTTCATCTGCAGGTTCCCCTGTATTTGCTGGTTTCATTACTGGTTTAATCATGGGAGATGTGACTACTGGTTTGCTTATCGGTGGTAACTTGCAATTGTTCGTTCTTGGGGTTGGTACCTTCGGTGGTGCTTCTCGTATTGACGCAACTTCTGGTGCAGTTCTTGCGACAGCCTTCTCTGTTTCACAAGGAATTGATACAGCACTTGCGATTACAACAATCGCTGTGCCAGTAGCAACTCTCTTGACTTACTTCGACGTTCTTGGACGTATGACAACTACTTTCTTTGCTCACCGTGTGGATGCTGCAATCGAACGCTTTGACTATAAAGGTATTGAACGCAACTACCTACTTGGTGCGATTCCTTGGGCTCTATCTCGTGCCCTTCCAGTCTTCTTTGCGCTTGCCTTTGGTGGTGAATTTGTACAACACGTAGTAGATTTCGTTACAAAATACCAATGGGTTGCAGATGGTTTGACACTCGCAGGACGTATGCTTCCAGGTCTTGGATTTGCAATCTTGCTTCGTTACCTTCCAGTTAAACGTAACCTTCACTACCTTGCTATGGGATTTGGTTTGACAGCTATGTTGACTGTTCTTTACTCATATGTAACAGGTCTTGGCGGCGCTGTTGCTGGCATCGTAGGTACTCTACCTAAAGATGTTGCTGAAAAAATTGGTTTCGTGAACAACTTCAAAGGTTTGTCTATGATTGGTATCTCTATCGTAGGTATCTTCCTTGCAGTGCTTCACTTCAAAAATAGCCAAAAAGTAGCTGTAGCAGCACCTTCTACACCATCAGAAAGTGGGGAAATCGAAGATGACGAATTCTAATTACAAACTAACAAAAGAAGATTTTAATCAAATCAACAAACGTAGCTTGTTTACTTTCCAATTAGGTTGGAACTACGAACGTATGCAAGCTTCTGGTTACCTTTACATGATCTTGCCTCAATTGCGTAAAATGTATGGAGATGGAACTCCTGAATTGAAAGAAATGATGAAAGTTCATACTCAATTCTTCAATACTTCACCATTCTTCCACACCATTATCGCTGGTTTTGATCTTGCCATGGAAGAAAAAGATGGTGTAGGTTCAAAAGATGCCGTTAATGGTATCAAGACAGGTTTGATGGGACCATTCGCTCCTCTTGGAGATACAATCTTTGGTTCACTTGTACCTGCTATCATGGGATCTATCGCAGCAACTATGGCTATCGGTGGTCAACCTTGGGGTATCTTCCTTTGGATCGCAGTTGCAGTTGCTTATGACATCTTCCGTTGGAAACAGTTGGAATTTGCCTACAAAGAAGGGGTTAACCTTATCAACAACATGCAAAGTACTTTGACAGCTTTGATTGACGCTGCATCTGTACTTGGTGTCTTCATGATGGGTGCTCTTGTAGCAACAATGATTAACTTTGAAATTTCTTACAAATGGGCAATTGGTGAGAAGATGATTGACTTCCAAGACATCTTGAACTCAATCTTCCCACGTTTGCTTCCAGCAATCTTTACTGCCTTTATCTTCTGGTTGCTTGGTAAGAAAGGCATGAACTCTACAAAAGCAATCGGTATCATTATCGTACTTGCTTTGGCTCTTTCTGCCTTTGGTAAATTTGTACTTGGAATGGGTGCATAATTTATGACGAAATCATTGATTTTGGTAAGTCATGGTCGTTTCTGTGAAGAACTTAAAGGTAGCACTGAAATGATTATGGGTCCACAAGACAATATTCATGCAGTGGCACTTCTTCCAGAAGATGGTCCAGAAGAATTTACTGCAAAATTTGAAGCTGCTATTGAAGGATTGGATGATTTCATAGTCTTTGCGGATCTTCTTGGTGGAACACCATGTAACGTGGTCAGCCGTTTGATCATGGAAGGTCGTGATATTGACCTTTACGCAGGGATGAATCTTCCAATGGTGATTGAATTTATCAATGCGAGCCTTACAGGCGCAGATGCGGACTACAAGAGCCGTGCTGCAGAAAGCATTGTGAAAGTTAATGACTTGTTAGTGGGCTTCGATGATGATGAAGATGAATAATACTCTTCGAAAATCTCTTTAAACCATACTAGTTTCGCCTTGCCGTAGGTATATGTCACTGACTTCGTCAGTCCTATCTGCAACCTCAAAACAGTGTTTTGAGCAGCCTGTGGCTAGCTTCCTAGTTTGCTCTTTGATTTTCATTGAGTATACAATGTGACAACGTGAAAATCGTTAGAGCATTTTATATAGAATATACATGGGAATGGGGCTTACTCCCATTCCCATATTTGATAGAAAAAGAGGAACTCAATGCTACATTATACAAAAGAAGACTTGCTCGAATTGGGTGCAGAAATCACTACACGTGAAATCTACCAACAGCCTGATGTATGGAAAGAAGCTTTTGAATCTTATCAAGCAAAACGTGAAGAAATTGCAGCCTTCCTACAAGGGATTGCAGATAAACATAACTATATCAAGGTTATCTTGACAGGTGCTGGGACTTCTGCTTATGTGGGAGATACCTTGGTACCTTACTTTAAGGAAGTCTATGACGAACGCAAATGGAATTTCAATGCTATTGCGACCACAGATATCGTTGCCAATCCAGAAACTTATTTGAAAAAAGATGTGGTAACTGTCCTTGTATCTTTTGCTCGTAGTGGAAATTCACCTGAAAGTGTGGCAACTGTTGATTTGGCCAAAGCCTTGGTGGATGAGCTTTACCAAGTGACGATTACTTGTGCAGCGGACGGTAAGTTAGCTCTTCAAGCTCATGGAGATGACCGCAATCTTTTGCTCTTGCAACCTGCTGCTTCAAATGACGCTGGCTTTGCCATGACTTCCAGCTTTACGTCTATGATGTTGACTGCTCTCTTGGTCTTTGATCCTACAGAATTTGCTGTGAAAGCTGAACGTTTTGAAGTTGTGTCTAGTCTTGCTCGTAAAGTCCTAGACAATGTAGAAGATGTTAAAGAACTTGTTGACCTAGACTTTAACCGCGTTATCTATCTAGGCGCTGGTCCTTTCTTTGGACTTGCTCATGAAGCTCAGCTCAAGATTTTGGAACTAACTGCTGGCCAGGTGGCGACCATGTATGAAAGCCCAGTTGGCTTCCGTCACGGTCCAAAATCTCTTATCAACGAAAATACAGTTGTTTTGGTCTTTGGTACAAGGACAGACTACACTCGCAAGTACGACTTGGACTTGGTTCGTGAAGTTGCTAGTGACCAGATTGCTCGTCGTGTTGTGCTTTTGAGTGATCAAGCCTTTGGTCTTGAAAATGTCAAAGAAGTGGTCCTTGGTTGTGGCGGTGTCTTGAATGATATTTACCGTGTCTTCCCTTACATCGTTTATGCTCAACTCTTTGCCCTATTGACTTCACTCAAGGTAGAAAATAAACCTGATACACCGTCTCCTACAGGTACAGTAAACCGTGTGGTACAAGGTGTGATCATCCACGAATATCAAAAGTAAGACAGTGTTTATGAATTCTTGACAAGAGGATTTGTATATCATCAGGTAAACCATAGATTGTCAGTAGGCTTTCTATGGTTTGTTTGCTTGAGAGAAATAGTAAAAGGAGAACAGAATGAAAGCATACACAGAGCGTGTATTTGGAAATGTTGGGGGCAAGGATGTCTTGGCCTATCATTTTGAGACGGACGGTGGTTACCAGCTTGAGGTTATGACTTATGGTGCGACCATCTTGCGCTATGTCACACCTGACAAGGCTGGAAATTTTGCTAATGTTATCTTGGGATTTGATGACTTTGATAGCTATGTAGGCAATAGTCCCAAGCATGGAGCTAGTGTAGGTCCTGTGGCAGGCCGTATCGCAGGTGCGACCTTTGAGCTCAATGGCAAGGCTTATAATCTTGAAGTCAACAATGCTAGCAACTGTAACCACAGTGGTTCAACTGGTTGGGATTCGAATTTGTTTGAATTGGTTGAAGTGAGTGACCATGGTCTGACCCTCTACACAGAGCGTACAAATGAGACAGGAGGATTTCCTGGAAATCTTAAGATTTGGATCAGTTATCACTTAGAAGAAAATGGAGCTTATGAGGTTAGCTATAAAGTAACAACTGATCAAGATACCTTGGTCAACCCAACCAACCACAGCTATTTCAACTTGTCTGGTGATTTCACGCAGACAATTGACCGTCATGTCTTCCAGCTAAATACTGAAGGCATTTATCCAATCGCTCCCGACGGTGTTCCGGCCAAAACTCCAGATGCCAATCGTGACGTAGTAAAACACATCTACAATGGTGCTTTGTTGAAGGATATCTTTGCAGAGGAAGATGAGCAAATCCAACTGGTATCAGGTTTGGATCATCCATTTGCTCTTCCTGCAGGTCATGATAATGCTGGTTTCCTTTATGACCAAAACTCAGGCCGCTTCCTGCTTTTCAAGACAGAAGCTCCTTGCTTTGTAGTCTACACAGCAAACTTTGTGGATGAAAGTGTCATCATAGGAGGTCGGCCAATGGTACAGCACAATGGGATTGCCCTTGAAGCACAAGCTTTACCAGATGCCATTCACAGTGACCTCAAAGGCCAAGTCATTCTCAAAGCCGGTCAAACCTTCACTAGTAAGACACGTTATGAGCTTGTTGTGAAGTAAAGGATGAAGCTTCTACTTTTGGGGTGAATATCATTTGCCTTATAACATTAGTAGAAACGGGCAAAGAATAGGAAAATATGATATAATTTAATATTGAAAATACCTGTCCTATCTAAAGGATAAAAGGAGAAAAAATGAAGAAAATTGTATTTGCTAGCGCCTTGGCTTTGACCTTGGCTGGAGCAGTTTTGACAAATGATGTTTTTGCGAATGACAGACTGGTGGCAACACAATCTATTAATGGTAAAAATGAAAATGTATTGACCTCAGAGGTGCTAAAACCTTCTAGTGGCAACGTTTTGGTTGGAATCAAGGGAGAATTTTTAACTCCAAATAAACAATCTATTTTGGACGCGATTAATAAGATTCGTAAGGAAGCAGCTGATGAAGGTTTGGTAGATAAGTATGTCCCTATTAAATGGTCTACTGATCTTGAGAAAACTGCTTTTGTACGCGCTACTGAGGTGTCAGTAGCTTTAAAACCTGAGCGTCTTTCTACAAAAGAAATCTGGACTGCTTTTCCATCTAGTAATAGTATAAGAGGAGAAGCTTTAGATGTGAACTATGAAGGTTTTCTAAAAGCAATTGAAAACTGGCATGCTGAGAAGGCGAATTATGTAGCGAAAAAGAAGGGTGGAACCTCTAAAGAATTTACAGGTTATTATGAGGTTTTGATCAATTCTAAATTTACCTATGTGGGTCTCGCAGCCTTTAAAAACGCCGCTAGCTCTCAGCAAGTAGCGACGATTTCTTTAGCTTTAGGTGATGATGCTTCTTCAGAGGAATTGGCTGGTGGATATGGTTCTGCTATTCAGTATACAGAAGTGACTGCCTCAAACCTTTCAACCGTTAAAAGTAAAGCTACAGTTGTAGAAAAATCGTTGAAAGATTTTAGAACATCTACATCTAGTCAGTCTGGCTGGGTGAAGTCCAATGGTAAATGGTATTTTTATGAGTCTGGTGATGTGAAGACAGGCTGGGTGAAAACGGGTGGTAAATGGTACTACTTGAATGATTTAGGCGTCATGCAGACTGGATTTGTAGAAGTTGATGGAACATGGTATTTCCTTGATAGTTCAGGCGCGATGTTTACAGGCTGGGGAACAGATGGTAGCAGATGGTTCTACTTTGATGGCTCAGGAGCTATGAAGACAGGCTGGTATAAGGAAAATGGTACTTGGTATTATCTTGATCAATCAGGTGTCATGAAGACAGGTTGGTTTAAAGTAGGCAAGTACTGGTACTATGCATATGGTTCAGGAGCTTTGGCTGTGAACACAACAACACCAGATGGTTACCGTGTAAATGGTAATGGTGAATGGGTGAACTAGGCTGAAAATGTCAGGCCATAGGTAAAGTATTCATCTTACTTAGAAAAAAGAATGAACGATAAGAAAGAGGTTGATGGCGAACATTGGCCTCTTTTTGTTAGAATATAGGCTTCAAGTTGTCTGACTTGACTTTCTTGATGGAAGTTATATAGTAGTTGTAATTATTAAAGTCACAACTATAAGAAGAAATGTTTATGACCTATGAGTACAAGAGCCACACTTATTTAGCAGAGGCAGCTTTGAATGTAAAGGATTTGGTCAGTCAAACAGCCTTTTATCAGCAAGTGCTTGGTTTAAAAATCTTATCTCAAACTGAGACAGAGGTCGTTCTGGGACTTGGAGGAAAAGCCTTGGTACACTTGATTCAAGCACAAGAGAGCAGTGAAGTAAGGGAACATTATGGCCTTTACCATCTGGCTATTCTCTTGTCGACACGAAAAGCTTTGGCTGATGTCTTGAAACACCTGACAGATTTACAGATTCCTCTTGTCGGCGGTGCAGACCATGGTTACAGTGAAGCTATTTACTTGGAAGATTTGGAGGGAAATGGCATTGAACTCTATCGAGATAAGCCGGTTTCCACATGGGATATTCGAGAAGACGGTCGTATTATAGGGGTCACTGAGCCCCTTGCGGCACAGGATATCTATGATTTGGGGGACAGAGTAGAGCCTTTCATTCTTGCCGAGGGTACGAGAATGGGGCATATCCATCTGTCCGTCAAGGATAGTCGAAAGTCAAGCCAATTTTATCAAAAGGTATTAGGGCTAGAGGATAAATTCAGTGTACCTAGTGCCAGTTGGATTGCAGCTGGAGACTACCATCATCATTTGGCAGTCAACGAATGGGGAGGAAAAGGCCTAGCTCCGCGTAAGCAAGGCTTGCCAGGTTTGGCCTATTATGTTATTGAAGTCGCACATAAAGAAGAACTGTTAACGATTGCCCAGCGAGCACAGGAAGTTGATGCACCAATCAAGTGGCTGACATCGAGCCAGTTGGAAATCACAGACCCAGATGGAATTGTGACTCGTGTTCGTTTAGCAAGGTAAAACTAGGAATTTCTATCAAGTTATCAGAATGGGTAATTTGCCTTTTGAAAAGTCTTTGATAACAGAACTGCGTGAGCTAGATAGGCGATAATTTTGACAAAGGAGCTGATTAGAGATATAATGAAGAAAAATCGAGCAAGGAAAAAGAAATGACAAACTCAAAGTATATTACTCGTTTGAAACGTTCAGAGGGTCAGTTGCGTGGGATTCAAAAGATGATTGAAGAAGATCGTGACTGTGCTGATATTGTTACGCAACTAACAGCCGTGAAATCTAGTGTAGAGCGCGTGATTGAGATGATAATTACCGAAAACCTTACTGAATGCATCAACCAGCCGCTAGATGATCCTGAAGCTCAAAAGGAACGCCTAGAAAAGGCTATCCGCTACTTGGTTAGACGGAAATAAATGGATGAGAGTTGCAAAGATATCTGCTATTAGAATAGTTGAATGTGAATCAAGAGAGGCTGGAAAAAGTCTTTAAAATTAAAAAAACGCATATTATCAGGTGTTGAAAAGCTTGATAATATGCGTTTTATTGTGGGGGAATTTACTTCACTTTCTCTTGAAATTGAGTTTTTGCCCAGCTCCTTTTGATTATTCTACTTGACCTGGCCAAGCATTCATGCCACCTTCTATATTGGTAACGGAGAGGCCTTGGGAGCTGAGAAATTGGCAGGCAGAGGCAGAACGCACTCCACCTTGACAGATGACATGGTATTCATGGTCAGGTTTGAGTTCTTTGTATCCTTGTTCCAAGGTACTTAACGGAAGATTTTTGGCACCTGGTGCATGTCCTGCTTGGAATTCATGTGTTTCACGGACATCGATAAGCTCTAAATTTTCATTTTGATATTTTTCATAAAAGTCAGCCATACTGATACTAGTTTCCATATTCTACTCCTTCTGGCTTAGCCATTTTGTATAGTGAATAAGCGCCGTCAAGGTTTTGGACGGTAAATCCTGCTTGCTTGAGGATACGCTCTGTGATATAGCTGCGCAAACCACTGTGGCAGCTAACGATATAGGCTTGGTTCTTGTCCAGTTCGTCCAAGCGTTCCCGTAGTTCGTTTAGGGGGATGTGGATGGTATCGACTTTGAGTCGACCACTCTGAAATTCGCCACTTGTCCGTACATCAAGGAATTTTTTTCCCTTAGCTAGTTCGTCTTCGAGCTGGTACCATTGAACATTGTCGCTCAGGCCTTCGATAAGGTTCAAGGCTGCGTAGCCCAGCATATTGACGGGATCCTTGGCAGAGCCAAATGGTGGCGCATAGGTAAACTCTAACTCTGGTAAGTCAAAGACGGTGAGATTTCCCTTGATAGCAGTTGCTAGGATATCGATTCGTTTGTCAACACCTTTCTTCCCAACTCCTTGGGCACCATAGATTTTTCCAGTGGTTGGGTCAAAGAGGAGCTTCAAGGTCATATCAGTAGCGCCTGGATAATAACCAGCGTGGTCTTTCCCACTGACATGAAGGGCCTTGTAAGGAAGTTGATTCATGCTAAGGATACGCTCGTTGAGACCAGTCGAAGCAGCTGTCATATCAAAGGCACGAACGATAGCAGTGCCGATACTGCCCTTGTTTGTACGTTCTAGTCCTGCGATGACGTCTGCCACTTGGCGTCCCTGACGATTGGCAGGAGAAGCGAGAGAGATGAGAGCGTCTTGGCCCGTAATCTCTTGCTTGACGACGATGGCATCCCCAACTGCAAAAATATCTTTTTGACTGGTTTCGTAATGTTCATCTACAAGAATCCCACCTCTAAGTCCCAGTTCAATCCCCGCAGTTTTGGACAGTCCGTTTTCAGGTTCAACACCGACAGAAAGGATGGAGAGGTCAGAAGTGATCGTTTGAGCATTTTCTAGAACGATGATATTTCCTTGGTCTTCAAATCGAGTCGCAGACTGAGAAGTGATAACGCGAACGCCATTTTTGATCAATTCTGCTTGGATAAAGGCTGCCATTTCTTGATCCAGTGATGGTAAGACATGGGGTGCTTTCTCAACGATAGTAACTTGCAGGCCACGTTTTGCCAGATTTTCAGCCATTTCAAGCCCGATAAAGCCTGCGCCGATAACGACAGCTTCTTTTGGATAATTGTCTAAGGCTGCCATAATTTCATCGAGATCTGGAACATTGCGGAGTGTGTAGGCATTCTTAGCTTCTACCAAACCTTCAATGGTAGGAACAAATGGTTTAGCTCCTGGGGAGAGGATCAACTTGTCGTAGCTTTCTGTGAATTCCTGTCCATCGTGTCGCACAGTCACAGTGTGCTCTGCTGGCGAAATGCTGATGACTTCATGGAAAGGACGAACATCCAGCTTAAAGCGTGCTTTGAGACTTTCAGGAGTTTGGACCAATAAACTATCACGGTTTGCAATTTCTCCTGAAACATAGTAAGGAAGTCCGCAGTTTGCAAAGGAAACAAAGGGACCTTTCTCAAAAATAGTGATTTCAGCGTCTTCCATGAGACGTCTGAGGCGGGTTGCTGCTGACATACCGCCTGCAACTCCTCCGACAATGATAATTTTCATTGACTTTCTCCTTTATATATCTAGATGACCTTACCTGTCCAAGCGCTCATACCACCTCGGACATTGATGACATCATAGCCTTTTTTCTTTAGCTTTTTAGCAGCCATCTTACTACGCATACCAGAATGACAAATGACATAAAGTGTTTCTTTTGTCGCTGGTGTATAAGATCCGATTTCGGATAGAGGGACATTCTTGGAATTTTTGATATGGCCTCTACGAAATTCCATCGGCGTCCGAACATCCAGTAGCTGAATTGGTTCCTTGAGTTTGGCTTCTAACTCGCTGGTAGAAATACTGTCAATTTTTGTAAATAAGTGAAACATAGGCACCTCCAAATATACCCTTATAGGGTATATTAAACCATGAAGTCAAGCTTTTGTCAAACAAGTTGTTTTGACTTGGTGGAGATTGGTTGCGATTGTATTGTTTTTCTCCTCGGTTCCTCAACTTCCTCCTTGACACTCTGTCAGCTTTTGATACAATAGTACAAAATCAGAGGAGGTGGATTATGATTCAGAAACATGCGATTCCTATTTTAGAGTTTGATGACAATCCTCAAGCGGTCATCATGCCCAATCACGAGGGGCTGGACTTGCACTTACCAAAGAAGTGTGTCTATGCTTTTTTAGGTGAGGAGATTGACCGCTATGCGAGGGAAGTAGGGGCGGACTGTGCCGGCGAATTTGTTTCTGCCACCAAGACCTATCCAGTTTATGTCGTGAACTACAAAGGCGAAGAACTTTGTCTGGCTCAGGCTCCTGTTGGTTCAGCTCCAGCAGCCCAGCTTATGGATTGGTTGATTGGCTATGGTGTGGAGCAGATTATTTCCACTGGAACCTGTGGTGTGCTGGCTGATATAGAAGAAAATGCCTTTCTAGTCCCTGTTCGCGCTCTGCGAGATGAAGGAGCTAGTTATCACTATGTGGCCCCTTCTCGTTATATGGAAATTCAGCCAGAGGCTATTGCTGCTATTGAGCAAGTTTTGGAGGCCAGAGGGATTCCCTATGAAGAAGTCATGACCTGGACCACAGATGGTTTTTACCGAGAAACAGCTGAAAAGGTGGCTTATCGCAAGGAGGAAGGCTGTGCTGTTGTGGAGATGGAGTGTTCTGCGCTTGCGGCAGTAGCCCAACTGCGAGGGGTTCTCTGGGGTGAATTGTTGTTCACAGCTGATTCCTTAGCAGACTTGGACCAGTACGATAGTCGTGACTGGGGTTCAGAAGCTTTTGAGAAGGCCTTGGAACTCTGCCTTGAGATAACTTCTCAGATATAGCTACTCTCCCTCTTTTTATGGTACAATGGATGTATGTTATTCAAATTATTTCTTAAAAAAATTGAAAGGGCCTTGGGTGGACTTTCGCCAGCTCGTCGGATCTTTTTAAGTTTTGCTGGAGTTATTTTTATAGGCTCTCTTCTTTTGAGTTTGCCTTTTGTTCAGGCAAATGGTTCTCAGGCCACTTATTTTGACCATCTTTTTACGACGGTGTCCATGGTCTGTGTGACTGGCCTTTTTACGCAACCAGTGGCTACTACCTATAATGTCTGGGGGCAGTTGATCTGTATGCTCTTGATACAGATCGGTGGTCTGGGACTCATGACTTTTATCGGGGTCTTTTATATTCAGGGGAAGCAAAAGCTCAGTCTTCGCAGTCGTGAAACCATTCAGGAGAGCTTCAGTTACGGGGAGGCTCGGTCGCTGAAGGCCTTTATGCGCTCCATCTTTTTGACGACTTTTCTAGTGGAGGGTTTGGGTGCCTTTCTACTAAGTTTCCGTTTTATTCCTGAGTTCGGCTGGGGACGAGGCATTTTCACCTCTATCTTTTTAGCCATTTCAGCCTTTTGTAATGCTGGTTTTGATAATTTCGGCAGTAGCAGTTTAGTGGCTTTTCAGACGGATCCCTTAATCAATCTGGTTATTGCTGGCTTGATTATCACAGGTGGTCTTGGCTTTATGGTCTGGTTTGACTTGGCAACCCAGTTTGACAAGAAGAAAAAACGCCGTCTGCGTTTCCACACCAAACTAGTCCTCTTCTTGACTGCAGGGATTTTGCTGTTTGGGACAGTATCCACACTCTTTACGGAGTGGCACAATCCAGGAACCATTGGCAATCTCAGTGTGCCAGAGAAAGTGCTGGTCAGCTTTTTCCAAACCGTCAGCATGAGAACGGCCGGTTTTGCTTCTATTGACTATACTCAAGCTCGACCTGTGACCTTGTTTATCTATATCCTACAGATGTTTCTGGGTGGAGCGCCTGGAGGGACGGCTGGGGGGCTCAAGATTACGACTTTCTTTGTCTTGTTGGTCTTTGCGCGTAGTGAATTGCTGGGCTTGCCTCATGCCAATGTTGCGCAGAGAACCATTGAGGCTCGAACAGTCCAAAAATCCTTTAGTGTCTTCATTATCTTTTTGATGACCTTCTTGTTGGGCTTGATGTTGTTGGGAATTACGGCAGAAGGAACACCGCGATTTATCTACCTCATGTTTGAGACCATTTCAGCCCTTGCGACAGTTGGGGTGACGGCAAATCTGACACCAGAATTGGGCAAGCTAGCTCTTAGCATTGTCATGGTGCTCATGTTTATTGGCCGTATCGGTCCCTTGACCTTGCTGGTTAGTCTAGCTGACTACCAGCCTGATAAGAAAGATTTGATTCAGTATATGAAAGCAGATATTAGCATTGGATAAGAAAGGAAGAACGATGTCAGATCGTACGATTGGAATTTTAGGCTTGGGGATTTTTGGGAGTAGTGTCCTGACGGCCCTCGCCAAGCAAGATATGAATATTATTGCCATTGACGACCACGCCGAGCGCATCAATCAATTTGAACCTGTTTTGGCGCGTGGAGTTGTGGGCGATATTACAGATGAGGAACTCCTCAGAACTGCAGGTATTGATACCTGTGATACGGTTGTGGTCGCAACAGGGGAAAATCTGGAGTCGAGTGTGCTTGCAGTAATGCACTGTAAGAGTTTGGGTGTGCCGAGGGTTATTGCCAAGGTCAAAAGTCAGACAGCCAAGAAGGTACTGGAAAAAATCGGTGCCGACTCGGTGATCTCGCCTGAGTATGAAATGGGGCAATCCCTAGCGCAGACCATTCTCTTTCATAACAATGTTGATGTCTTTCAGCTGGACAAAAATGTGTCTATCGTGGAGATGAAAATTCCTAGTGTTTGGGCAGGTCAAAGCCTGAGCCAGCTGGATCTACGTGGCAAATACAACCTCAATGTCCTAGGATTTCGTGAGCAAGAAAATTCACCACTGGACGTCCAGTTTGGGCCTAATGATCTCTTGAAAGCAGATGCCTATATCTTGGCGGTGATTAACAACCAGTATCTAGATGACTTGGCAGAGTTAAATTCCTAAGGAGGGGAATCCCTTCTTTTTTGATGTCCAAGATAGCAAATAGAGTCAGAAACCCTTGTATTCTAGTAAAAGTCCTTCAGAAGCTGGACTTTATGGTAAAATAAAAAGAAGTGACAAGAGAGAGTAATACTCAATGAAAATCAAAGAGCAAACTAGGAAACTAGCCGCAAGCTGCTCAAAACACTGTTTTGGGGTTGCAGATAGGGCTGACGTGGTTTGAAGAGATTTTCGAAGAGTATAAGAAAAAATCAGTCCCCTAAAGGAGTAGATTATGAAGTTATTGTCTATCGCCATTCCTAGCTACAATGCCGCAGCCTATCTTCATTACTGCGTGGAGTCGCTAGTGATTGGTGGTGAGCAAGTTGAGATTTTGATTATCAATGATGGGTCTCAGGACCAGACTCAGGAAATAGCTGAGCGTTTAGCTAGCAAGTATCCTAACATTGTTAGAGCTATTTATCAGGAAAATAAGGGCCATGGTGGAGCTGTCAATCGTGGCTTGGCAGAGGCTTCTGGGCGCTATTTTAAAGTAGTTGATAGTGATGACTGGGTGGATCCTCGCGCTTACCTGAAAATTTTGGAAACCTTGCAAGAACTAGAGAGTGAGGGTCAAGAGGTAGATGCCTTTGTGACCAATTTTGTCTATGAAAAGGAAGGTCAGTCTCGTAAGAAGAGTATGAGTTACGAGTCAGTCTTGCCTGTCCAGCAGATTTTTGGCTGGGACCAGGTTGGAAATTTCTCAAAAGGCCAGTATATCATGATGCACTCGCTGATTTACCGGACAGATTTGTTGCGAGCAAGCCAGTTCCAATTGCCTGAGCATACTTTTTATGTCGATAATCTCTTTGTTTTTACCCCCCTTCAGCAGGTCAAGACCATGTACTATCTGCCTGTCGATTTCTATCGTTATTTGATTGGGCGTGAGGATCAGTCTGTCAATGAGCAGGTGATGATTAAACGTATCGACCAGCAACTCAAGGTTAATCGACTCTTGGTAGATCAGCTTGATTTGTCCCAAGTGAGTCATCCAAAAATGCGAGAATATTTGCTGAATCATATTGAAATCACGACGGTGATTTCCAGTGCCCTACTCAACCGAGCAGGCACAGCAGAGCATCTTGCCAAAAAACGGGAGCTATGGACCTATATTCAGCAGGAAAATCCAGAGGTCTTTCAGGCCATTCGCAAGACCATGCTCAGCCGTTTGACCAAACATTCAGTCTTGCCAGCTCGCAAACTTTCCAATGTCGTCTATCAAATCACCAAATCTGTTTATGGATTTAATTAATATAAGTATTTTATAAGAGGGATTTAAGAAAAATTTTAACTTTTTCTTAATCCTTTTTAATTTTAGGAGATTATACTAGAGTCATCAAATAAAGAAAAACTCTAAGGAGAATCCTATGAAATTCAATCCAAATCAAAGATATACTCGTTGGTCTATTCGCCGTCTTAGTGTCGGTGTTGCCTCAGTTGTTGTGGCAAGTGGCTTTTTTGTCCTAGTTGGTCAGCCAAGTTCTGTACGTGCCGATGTGATCAATCCAACCCCTGCTCAAGTTGTGCCAGACGCGACTTCGGTGAGTGAAAAGAGCGACTTACCAGCAGAACTTCTCAAAGAAGCAGTCGATACAGCTCTTCCTTCAGAACAGGTAGACTCAACACCTAAAGCAAGCTTGGATGCTACAAGCTCTCCAGAAAAAGTGAATGTAGCTGATAAAGACCAAGTGGTAGCGCCAAAAGAAGAAGTGCAAGCAAAACCAGAATCTAAGAAAGAAACAGAGGAAGCGGTTAAACCTGCGATAAATCCTGCGCCTACAGTTTCTGGACAAGACCGTGAAGCAAATGAAGCGCAACCAGCAACTACTCCAGCTGAAGTCCAAAAAGGCGTGGCCGACAACACTAAAGACACAGTGGATGTTCCAGCCACTTATTTGGATAAAGCCAACTTCCCAGGCCCATTCACAGCTGGTGTTAACCAAGTTATTCCTTACGAGTTCTTCGCCGGTGACGGTATGTTGACTCGCCTTATCTTGAAAGCATCCGACAAGGCTCCATGGTCAGACAATGGTTCAGCTAAAAATCCAGCTCTTCCACCAGTAGAAAAATTGGGCAAAGGTCTCTACTTCTACGAAGTAGATTTGGCAGGAACTCAAGGTAAATCAGACAAAGATTTGCTTGACCTCTTGAAACAAAACGGCACTCAAAGTTATAAAGCTACTATCAAGGTATACGGTGCCAAAGACGGCAAGGCTGATTTGAGCAATCTCGTAGCGACTAAAGATTTGAATGTCAACTTGAATGGCTTGACCACCCCAGCTGAAGTCCAAAAAGGCGTAGCTGACAATACTAAAGACACAGTGGATGTTCCAGCCTCTTACTTGGACAAAGCCAATTTCCCTGGTCCATTCACAGCCGGTGTTAACCAAGTCATTCCATACGAATTCTTCGCTGGTGATGGTATGTTGACTCGCCTTATCTTGAAGGCCTCAGATAAGGCTCCATGGTCAGACAATGGTTCGGCTAAAAATCCTGCCCTTCCACCAGTAGAAAAATTAGGCAAAGGCCTTTACTTCTATGAAGTGGACTTGGCAGGTACTCAAGGTAAATCAGACAAAGATTTGCTTGACCTCTTAAAACAAAATGGTACTCAAAGCTATAAAGCTACCATCAAAGTTTACGGTGCGAAAGATGGCAAGGCAGATTTGAGCAATCTTGTAGCGACAAAAGATTTGGATGTCAACTTGAACGGCTTGACTACCCCAGCTGAAGTGCAAAAAGGCGTGGCCGACAATACTAAAGACACAGTAGATGTTCCAGCCACTTACTTGGATAAAGCGAATTTCCCAGGTCCATTCACAGCCGGCGTCAACCAAGTTATTCCTTACGAGTTCTTCGCCGGTGACGGTATGTTAACTCGCCTTATCTTGAAAGCTTCAGATAAGGCTCCATGGTCAGACAATGGTTCGGCTAAAAATCCGGCCCTTCCACCAGTAGAGAAATTGGGCAAAGGCCTCTACTTCTACGAAGTAGATTTGGCAGGCACCCAAGGTAAATCAGATAAAGAGCTTCTTGACTTGTTGAAACAAAACGGCACTCAAAGCTATAAAGCTACTATCAAAGTATATGGTGCCAAAGACGGCAAGGCTGATTTGAGCAATCTCGTAGCGACTAAGGATTTGACAGTGAATTTGCATGGACATCAGTCTCTGATTCCGATGCAATCAGGCTTCGTCCCATCTTCTAATGGTTCAGCTATGCCGGCTCCAATGATGAATAGTCATCAAGATGCATCTAATATGAAAGCTCAAATGCCTAGTGCTAATCAAGATGAGATGAAATCTAAAATGCCATCTGCTAGTCAGGATAAGATGATGCCTAGCAAAGAGCAGGACAAAACCATGGATGCTAGCCAGCCAATGGCAACACCAAGCATGAAACAAGATCAAGCTCCAGCAGCCTCAAGCAAAGCGTCTGATGAAGGCAAGATGGCATCTACTAACAAGGTATCAAGTCCAATGATGGCTGCTCAAATGAAAGAACAAAAAGACATGCTTCCATATACTGGTGAAGCCCAAACCTCAATGGCTACTCTTGGATTCTTTGGATTAGCCTTGGCCGGCCTGCTAGGTGGACTCGGTTTGAAAGCTAAAAAAGAAGAAAATGACTAGTCTAGCTACAGACTTTCTATCTAGGATATGAAAAATCCAGATATCGTTTAGAATGTTCGTAAAGAGATTAAAATAGTGTTATACTATTGTGGTATAGCACTGTTTTTTTCAAAGGAGAGACAGATGGGAAAGACAATTTTACTCGTTGACGACGAGGTAGAAATCACAGATATTCATCAACGTTATCTAGTTCAGGCAGGATATCAGGTTTTGGTGGCCCATGATGGAGTAGAGGCCTTAGAAATCTTCAAGAGAAAACCAATTGATTTGATTATTACAGATATCATGATGCCTCGGATGGATGGTTATGATTTGATTAGTGAGGTTCAGTATCAATCTCCAGATCAGCCTTTTCTCTTTATCACGGCTAAGACCAGCGAGCAGGACAAGATTTATGGCCTGAGCTTAGGGGCAGATGACTTTATTGCCAAGCCCTTTAGCCCTCGTGAACTGGTTTTGCGTGTCCACAATATTTTGCGTCGCCTTCATCGTGGAGGTGAGACAGAGGTCGTCAGTCTCGGGGATTTATGGATGAATCATGGTAGTCATGAAGTCCAAGTCGGAGATGTGGCGCTTGATTTGACCGTCAAATCCTTCGAACTTCTATGGCTTCTAGCCAGCAATCCAGAGCGAGTTTTTTCTAAGACAGACCTCTATGAAAAGGTCTGGCAAGAAGACTATGTGGATGACACCAATACCTTGAATGTTCATATTCATGCTCTTCGACAGGAGTTGGCTAAACATGCTAGTGCAGAAACACCGACCATCAAAACCGTCTGGGGCTTGGGCTACAAAATTGAGAAAGCACGAGGTAGTTAATGAAATTAAAAAGTTATATTTTAGTGGGGTATATCATTTCAACACTCCTAACGATTATCGTGGTTTTTTGGGCCATCCAGCGAATGCTAATTGAAAAAAGTGAGATTTATTTCCTAGTGGGGATGACTCTCATGGCTAGTTTTGTCGGTGCTGGGATTAGTCTCTTTCTCCTATCGCCGGTCTTTACTTCATTGGGCAAACTCAAGGAACATGCCAAGCGGGTAGCAGACAAGGATTTTCCTTCAAATCTGGAGGTTCAAGGCCCTGTAGAATTTCAGCAATTAGGCCAAGCTTTCAATGAAATGTCCCATGATTTGCAGGCCACCTTTGATTCCTTGGAAGAAAGCGAACGAGAAAAGGGCTTGATGATTGCTCAACTTTCGCATGATATCAAGACCCCCATCACTTCAATCCAAGCGACGGTAGAAGGGATTTTGGATGGGGTTATCAAGGAAGGAGAACAAGCCCATTATCTAGCAACCATTGGACGCCAGACTGAAAGACTCAATAAACTGGTTGAGGAGTTGAATTTTTTGACTCTAAACACAGCTAGAAATCAGGTCGAAACGAGCAGCAAAGACAGCATTTTTCTGGATCAGCTTTTGATTGAGTGCATGAGTGAATTTCAGTTCTTGATTGAGCAGGAGGAACGAGATGTCCATTTGCAGGTAATCCCAGAATCTGCCCGGATTGAAGGAGATTATGCCAAACTTTCTCGTATCTTGGTGAATCTGGTCAATAATGCTTTTAAATACTCAGCTCCAGGAACCAAGCTGGAAGTGGTGGCTAAGCTGGAGAAGAACCAGCTTTCAATCAGTGTGACTGATGAGGGACAGGGCATTGCTCCAGAGGATTTGGAGAATATTTTCAAACGCCTTTATCGTGTAGAAACTTCTCGTAACATGAAAACGGGTGGTCATGGCTTAGGACTTGCGATTGCGCGTGAATTGGCCCATCAATTAGGTGGGGAAATCACAGTCAGCAGCCAGTACGGCCTAGGAAGCACCTTTACCCTCGTTCTAAACCTTTCTGGCAGTGAAAATAAAGCTTAAAACCCCTTTACAAATCTAGCCATTCATGGTAGAATGGATTTTGTGCGAAATATCAGCAGGAAAGCATGAAGCTCGTCAACAGGTGTCTTATGATAAGTAACCTTGGCTGTTTAGGCGAAGGGCATCTGCACGAATCAGGGCTTTCTAAGTGACTATTTCCACCGAAATATTATTTATATCAGGAGGACATTCACATGTCACGTTATACAGGACCATCTTGGAAACAAGCTCGTCGCCTTGGCCTTTCACTTACAGGTACAGGTAAAGAATTGGCACGTCGTAACTACGTACCAGGACAACACGGGCCAAACAACCGTTCTAAATTGTCAGAATACGGTTTGCAATTGGCTGAAAAACAAAAACTTCGTTTCACTTACGGTGTAGGTGAAAAACAATTCCGTAACTTGTTCGTACAAGCTACAAAAATCAAAGGCGGAATCCTAGGTTTCAACTTCATGCTTCTTTTGGAACGTCGTTTGGATAACGTTGTTTACCGTCTTGGTCTTGCGACTACTCGTCGTCAAGCTCGTCAATTCGTAAACCACGGTCACATCCTTGTTGACGGAAAACGCGTTGATATCCCATCATACCGCGTAACTCCAGGTCAAGTGATCTCAGTTCGTGAAAAATCATTGAAAGTTCCAGCAATCCTTGAAGCAGTAGAAGCTACTCTTGGACGTCCAGCATTCGTATCATTCGACGCTGAAAAATTGGAAGGTTCATTGACTCGCTTGCCAGAACGCGACGAAATCAACCCAGAAATCAACGAAGCACTTGTCGTTGAATTCTACAACAAGATGTTGTAATATTTTATTGAATCAGATAGGCTTTAGAGCCTTGATATTGAGCACTTTGGGGCGCTTTCCCTTAGTGCTTTTTTTGTTTTTACTACCAGCTATAAGTATCTATACGCAACTAGACCTGTATAGTTTAAAGTGATATAATAGTCTAAAAGGAGGTGCTACTATGAATGTTTTAGAAAAAAACACACAGGTAAACTTTAAGACTAACAGAGACTTGTTAGAGAAGGCTAAAGCTATTATCACAGCGCAAAATCTTGATATGACAGCTAGTTTTAACTTGTTTTTAGAACACATTGTAGAAAATAAAGCTTTGCCATTTGAAACTCAAGTAGATAAAGAAAGAGAAGAACTTCTATCAGGGTTGCGTGCTGAAATTGCCCGTAGCTTTGACGATTTAGAACATGGAAGAACTTACAGCCTTGATGAAGTGAGGGCTAACCTTGGAATTTAACGAGAACGTATATAGCCTTATTATCTCCGAAACGGTACAAGAACAGCTAAGAGGTATTAAAGATTATATCTCAGCTAACTACTTTTCAGAACAGGCAGGAGCAAACACAGTTAAGAATATTCTTTATGGTTTGAAGCGGCTTGAAGTTTTTCCAGAAGCAGGATTTGATGCTGATGAAAGAGTAGGAGTTATTATATACCCACCCCACAAAACTCGATGCATCATTTTAGGCGATTACCTAGCCTTCTATCATATTTTAGAGAACAGAAAAGCTGTCTTTATATCAGATATTATTCATAGCAAACAGGACTACATCCGCTTGTTTAAGAAAAAATAGCGCCTTAGGAAGGCGTTTTTGTTTGGGAATTACGTGATATTGATGATATAATATTTTGGCCCCCTCACTTTAAGGAAGGGAGGTGTTACATATGTTAGAAACTTTACTCACAGTGTTTCTAGCTCCGTTACTTATTAACGTGTTATCTGAGCTTTTCAAGTTATGGCTTAAGAAACGTAAAAAGTAATGTTAAACCCTTTTAGAGGGTAGCAAAAAACCCCATCGGTGGCACGGTGGGGCTTTTTTAGTTACATATGCTGTAACTTTACTCACATTGTAAGTTCATTCTAACACAACCCTTTCGATATTTCAAGCTTTTGTTGTTTTTTGGTATTTATAAGCGATATTGATGATATAAATCTGGTATGATATAATATTTTAGCCCCCTCACTTTAAGGAAGGGAGGTGTTATATATGCTAGAGTTATTTTCCCTTTTTCTAGCTCCGTTACTTGTTAACGTACTATCTGAGCTTTTCAAGCTATGGATAAAGAGACGTAGCAAGTAGCATTTAACCCTTTTAGAGGGTAGCAAAAAACCCCATCGGTGGCACGGTGGGGCTTTTTAGTTATATATGCTAGAAGCATTATTTTCCCTTTATGCCTTCATTCTAACACAACCCCTCCGATTTTTCAAGCTTTTGTTTTGATATTCCTCAGAGTGTGTTTGTGGTTTGAGTCCATTTTATTGAAATTAGAACCCGTGTTACCAATTTACATTTTGCACATCATGTATAATATAGGTAAACAATGATGACATTGGTTAAGTAGAGTCCTAAAATTACCTGATTCAAATCAGTTTTACAAAAAAGATTGTAGGATAAGTAAAGTTTGAATTGAAATATAAGGTAGTTGACAAAAAGAAAAAAACGCTTGAATTGAACTGCACCCCAAAAGTTAGACAGAAAAAATCTAACTTTTGGGGTATTTTTATTATGAAATTGACTTATGATGATAAAGTTCAGATCTATGAACTTAGAAAACAAGGATATAGCTTAGAGAAGCTTTCAAATAAATTTGGGATAAACAATTCTAATATTAGGTACATGATTAAATTGATTGATCGTTACGGAATAGAGTTCGTCAAAAAAGGAAAAAATCGTTACTATTCTCCTGATTTAAAGCAAGAAATGATTAATAAAGTCATACATGAAGGCTGGACTAAAGATAGAGTTTCTCTTGAATACGGGCTCCCAAGTCGTACGATACTTCTTAACTGGCTAGCACAATACAAGAAAAACGGGTATACTATTGTTGAGAAAACAAGAGGGAGAGTACCTAAAATGGGACGTAAGCCACAAACGAGACCTGAAGAGAGGACAGAATTAGAACGTCTTCAAGCAGAAAATGAGTACCTGAGAGCGGAGAATGCTATCCTAAAAAAGTTAAGAGAACTCCGATTGAAGGAGGAAAAAGAGAAAGAAGAAAGACAGAAATTGTTCAAGAATTAATGACTGAGTTTTCGTTAGATATTCTTCTAAAAGCCATTAAACTAGCTCGTTCGACCTACTACTATCACTTGAAACAGCTAGATAAACCAGATAAGGACCAAGAGCTTAAAGCTGAAATTCAATCCATCTTTATCGAACACAAGGGAAATTATGGTTATCGTCGGATTTATTTCGAACTAAGAAATCGTGGTTATCTGGTAAATCATAAAAGAGTTCAACGCTTGATGAAAGTACTCAATTTACAAGCCAAAATGCGACAGAAACGAAAATATTCTTCTCATAAAGGAGATGTTGGCAAAAAGGCAGAGAATCTCATTCAACGTCAATTTGAAGGCTCTAAAACAATGGAAAAGTGCTACACAGATGTGACAGAATTTGCCATTCCAGCAAGTACTCAAAAGCTTTACTTATCACCAGTTTTAGATGGCTTTAATAGCGAAATTATCGCCTATAATCTTTCAACTTCACCCAACTTAGAACAAGTAAAAACGATGTTGGAACAGGCCTTCACAGAGAAATACTACGAGAATACGATTCTCCATAGTGACCAAGGCTGGCAATATCAACACGATTCTTATCATCAGTTTCTAGAGAGTAAGGGAATTCAAGCATCCATGTCACGTAAAGGTAACAGCCCAGACAATGGTATGATGGAGTCCTTCTTTGGGATTCTGAAATCAGAGATGTTTTATGGTTATGAGAAGTCATTTCAGTCGCTTAAGCAATTGGAACAAGCTATTGTAGACTATATTGATTACTACAACAATAAACGAATTAAGGTAAAACTAAAAGGACTTAGCCCTGTGCAATACAGAACTAAATCCTTCGGATAAATTAATTGTCTAACTTTTTGGGGTCAGTACAAATCAGCGTTTTTCTTCTGTATTAATTCGTATTGAATGCTTATTTAACTTCTGTGAAGAAGATGTAGTCTTAGAGAAATATCATGAGATTTAGAAACCTTTATTTGACAGGTTTTTCATTTGGAGAAAATAAATGATGGATAGAGAAATGTGACTTTGTGGGAGTTTAATCAGTCAAAAATCAGTTATGTTTTAGGAGTTAGGTTAGGTTTGTATAAACTTGAAAAAATGTAAAAAAAGATGTAGAATATAAGAAAAAATGTAGGAAACGGTGGAATGGAATATTATCAAGCTAGAATTTCCTTTGAGGCTGCTCAGTATTTAGAAGAGATGAGACTTTATTATGAAGTGATCACAGGTGGAAGTATATCAAAAGGTGAATGTTTGAATCGAGCATATAGAGATTCTTTAAATATCGATGATTGGAAAAAAGTCTATGATTCAAGAATATCAATCAAAAATCATTCAATTAGCGATTCTTCGAAATTGTTAAAAGTTCAAATTACTGAGGATACCAAAAACGGTATTCAGCAGTTGAAATCAACTCTCCCATCAATACTGGGAGCAAGGTCTGTAACTATTGGAGTTTGTATCAGAGAAATGCTAAAAGCGGCTTATATTGTTACTCATGAAACAGATACAAATCAGATATTTAGTGAGGTTTCCGAAAAAATAAGGGAAAGTATTAATAGATTAAAGAACTGTAATGATAATGATGTTAGAGAGATAGCAATTAGTCAATTTATTGAGTTAGAAAAGATAATTAATAGCATAATCGGTTAAGACTAGTTTAAAAACTAGTCTTTTTTCTTACATTTTTTCGTACAAATGGTTGACAAATAGGTAGTGGTGGTATATAATTAGAATGTAAGAAAAAACGTAAGAAAGGAAAGGCATATGAAAGTAAGGGCCTCACCAATAAGAATTAGAATAAAAGTCGGAAATAGGAAATTTTATTTTACATTATTTTAAAGAAAAAGGAGAAATCAAAATGATTACAAGCAAAGCGACGCTTGTCTTACAAGCACTACACACTCCAGAATTGAGAGCCAAAGCTTCTGAAAAAGCTAGAAATCACGGCTTACTACATGGAACAACTGTTCATACTTTGGGACTGGCACAGCTTCTAAAAGATGAGGGAATCACGGAAACTTTCCAAGAGTTCTATGCTCAAGCACTTGTGGCATTTTATGACTTTGCCACAACTCATTTTCACATTGGAAATCCATCTATTTCTATGTTGGATAACCTTGTTCGTGGCAAGAGGATTTTATGGGACAGCTACAAATAATTATGAAGGGAGGTTAATCCCTCTCTTTATTTTTTAAAATTTGAAAGGAAATATGAAAATGAAAGTTAATGAATACTTCTGGAAAACAACTTCTCTGACTTTATTGTTAATTATCAGCTTTTTTGCTGGGTTTGGAGCGCATTTGGAATTCTCTTCTTATAATCCATTTTTATCTGCGAAATTTGCCTTAGTTGTAGCTTTTATAGTCTTTTTAATTCAATTTTTATCGATATTACCAGCTATGTTTAAAAGAGGAAAAAACAATGATAAAGAAATATAGATTTTGCTTTTTTTGTATGTTCGTCTTCGGTCTTTTATCTGTGTATAATCCCACAGGTTTTGGCTCCCTCTTAAGTATAATATTGTCCCTTATAGCATTTCTTTTCTTTGCTATATTCCTTTACTATTTTATTAGAGTTAAGTTGATAGCTCTTTCTCTTATTATCAGGGATATAAGAAATAAGATGAGGTAAAATATGTTCCATATAAATCGTAGGGTCTCCCTTTGTGAGTCATACATATTATCAACCTCCTTAATGAAGACTTGTTATTGGGCTTGTATACTATCTCAATTTTTTATATTTATTTTATTGGTTTTAATCTTTAACATCTCAGGACTTTTACTAGTTTTGGCTGTGGTCTTAGAAATTTTAATCGCCAATAAATTTATATCTTCTTCTGACGGAGGTGTAATCCGTTCGGTTGTTCTTGACTTTTCTATAAATGAGGAATATATAGGTGTTTATGCTCATGTTTTGGGTGATAATTTCTCTAATAAGGTTTCAGAGTTAGATGTATATTTGAGTGCATGCTTGAATTTAAACTTAGAAGAGAAAATAAAGACTGCTAGTTGTGTTAAGTACACATTCAGAAGATATCCTGAGAGAAGAATCTCTTGGGAGGACACCCTACAAACTACAGAGATAACGATTACTGCCGATAAGAATTGCTGCTGGCGGCTAGGAGCTCCGCCCCACGTGCTTATAGCAGGCTCGACGAGGTCAGGAAAAACGGTGATGATAGAGAACCTTGTGGCTCAATACTTAATTTTAGGGTCTGACATAAAATTACTAGATCCGAAAAAAGGCGACTTGAGTTGGCTAGTTGGTAAGAAGCTAGAAGATAGATTAAGTTATAAGGTAGTATATAATTCTCCATTCCAGATTGCTGGTGCTTTAAGAGAGGCTGTTGAAGAAATGAATAGACGCTTTCAGATTATGGCAGATAACCCAGATATATATGTTTCCAAAGGGAAGGTTTTGTCTTGGGCTGATGTTAAGGGGAACTATCCTCTGGTAATTGTGCTTGATGAGGGAATTGCTTTCAGAACAGAGGCAGAAACGACTAAAGAAGGGAAAAAAGCCTATGAAGAGGCAATGTCAAATCTTGGGAGTCTCTTGGTAAAATCACGCCAAGCTTCAATAGAGGTGATAGTCGGTTTACAGAGGGCTTCAAGTGACTTTATTCCCACTTATATGAGACAAAATTTTGGAGTATCTCTTTTATTAGGGGCAACTACGGCTGATTCTGACTCCTGTCGTATGATGTTTTCAAGTCAAGAGATTGATTATAAGACTTGTGGTATTGGCGAAGGATATTGCCAAATAGATGGGGTGCTTCCTAGGCCTAAGTTTGTAGAGACACCGTTCAAGTCTGACGAACTAGACTTTGAGGCATATTTTGATGAAGCTTGTGATAGGTATATGAGGATGCGAAATGAACGAAATTAGTGTTGTTGTCAAGTTATCGAATGGCAGTTTAATGGGTGCTACTGAATGTGATGAGAATCCTTATAAAGCATTGTTAAAAATTTTACAAGTAGTCCATATGCAAATTGTAGATGAATTAGAATAATGTAAGGTGGTATTTGAAATGCTGTTGAAGCATATTTGCGAGGTATGTGAAAAAAGTGAAATCATTGATTCAGATTTAGCTTTTGATAAAGGATGGGAATATCCTCCAATAATGGGTAGTTTTAGGATTTTATTCCCCAGAATCTGCCCTAATTGTACGATTGAAAAAACTGTGTGGTGGGCATTAGCTATGGAGGGTAAGTCTCTTGAAGATTTATCAAAAAGGCAAATAGAGGTATTAACGAGGATAAACAATGAACCGTTGAGTATTTTACCAAACTCAGATGACGGTCTTTCGAGCTAGCAAAATAGGGGCGATTGCCCAGGAGGGGCAGAATCGAGCGGAGCGTTCTTCTTTTTGCTAGGGAGAAAGAGCCAACCGACTGCATTGCAGGAGGTCAGAAAAACAACCCCAGTACTAATAGGGGGTGCACACATACATGAAATGTACTCTAAACCCTTGGTACGTAAGGGGTTACGGCTTGCTAGTTGTACCAAGAGGTCGCAAACTCTTGGTAGAGTAAGGATGAGAGGTGTTTTCATGTAGGATACGGAATTAAAGGAGAAAAAATATGGTTTACAATATGACAGATACAAACATTAAAATTGGATTGCTTGACCTTGAAATGTCACAGTTTGATATTCCTAAGAAAGTAGTGATTTTGTCAGTTAGGGTGAACAACAAATACAAAGAAGTCAACGGCGAAAACGTGAAGACAGATGAAGTAAGTAAAATTACTTCTACTGTTCTTGACGCTGACAAAGTGAAAGTTCTAACTGAAATGGGAATTTCTACTGATGACTTAAAAGCGATTAACCTTGAAATTATCGGAAATCTGGATAAGATTGCAAAACTTGCTCAAAATGATGCTTTGTTGAATGTTTCTGTTGAATTGATTCGGCCTAAGGTTCGACTAGCTTGGAATATGGCTAGAAGTAATTGGGCAGGTGTAAAAATTGTGTGTGAGGATATTAAAGTTCTAGGAGAATAATCCTATGAATACAGTCAGAATAGATTATTTTGCTGTGAGTGTTAAGGATGTTCCGCCAGAAAGAGTTCTGACTGACATCCTTTTGATTCCTCTTGAAAACTTCACGTTGAATGATTGGGGAATAAATAAGTATAAGCAACATTATTCTTGTTCAGAAATTAAGGTGTATTTTAATGCTGATAGGCTTTCTATGGGTGTATTTATTGAATTAAAAGGGCAAGGTTGTCGTCAATATGAAGAATTTTTAAACAGTAACGAAAATAATTGGATTGCCTTAATTACTCGTTTATACCAGTATAATGTTAATTTCACTCGTTTAGATATTGCCCACGACATATTTGACGGTAGCTTAGATGTTCAACGGATATATGACTATTGCAAGAAAGGATTATGTGTCTCGAAAGCAAAACACTTTGAATATCATGAGAAATCAGTACTAGATTCTGGTGAGCGAGTAGGAGAAACAGTTGCAATAGGTTCACGAGGTAATCAGCAGTGGTGCATATATAATAAACGTATGGAGCAACTTGGTAAGCAAGAGCTTGTAGAAGTTCCGTCTTGGATTCGCGCAGAGCTTAGATGTTGGCAGGAAAAGGCTAATATAATTGCAGAGCAGTTATTTTTAAAACGTCCATTATCGTCAATCTATTTTGAAGCTATAAATGGTCATTATCGCTTTGTTCGTCCAAATGCGACAGATAGCAATCATTGGAGAAGAAAAAAAGTCAAGTGGTGGATAGATTATCTAGGAACTGAAAACCAGACAGTTCTTAGTATTACAAGAGCTAAAACGACACTACGGCAGTCTGAGGCTTGGACAGAGAAACAAGTTGCGAAAACATTAGCAAAAGTCTATATTGCAAAGTATCAGGCCTATGATGTTCAAAAGGCAGAAGATTATATTCAAAGCTTGCTCAAAGAGGGACTTTCAAGGCTAACTGATAATGATGAAAAGGATATAGAGCAATATGTAAGAGAGCAGAATAGTTCTCAATTTTGGGGACAAAAAAAGACGACTTGAAAATAAGTCGCCTCTAAAAATTAACTAACTAGATTATAGCATAAGAAAGGAAAGTATTCCAATGATAGAGCTTAAGACAAAGTCAGACTATGATTTAACTAAAAATTGGTATCGGAAGAAAGAATTTTTAGATGAACTTTGGAAGGGTATGAAATTACCTACATTGGATCACTACATTCGTCAAATGAGAAATAGTCCATATTCTTTTGGAATTTGTGGAACTCATGGGAATGTCTTTATTCATGCGGAGGTATTTAAAGATTGGTTTGATTATAAGATTTTCCATGAAAATGAGGCAGTTATAGCTTAGTATAAGGGGGTAAAAATGAAGGTAGGTAAGACTACTCGAGTTCTAACTGTTTATCAATGGAAACCAGACCCTTCTAAAAAGGGCAACGTGCTTGTTAAGTTTGCAATGAGATATACTCATCCTTTGATAACAAAAAGTCGTTATAAGTACCTTACAAGGGGAGAAAATAAAGGGTGGTATACGACTAAGGCAATACCAACAGGAAAAGACAGTAAGGGACATGAGAAGTTACTTATTTCTGATATAAAGAATAGTCAGCTGATTACAAAAGTTTCAAAGATATTAAATGAAATGATTGATGAAACCGTATTAGATTTGACTGGAGAAAAACCAAAGAAATTAGAGCCTAGTAAAACTTTATGCCTCAAAGAGATAGCTAGACCGTATGATGAAAACAGTGAATTATACGGTTTAGCTTTTAAGTGGTGGGTCAATCGTGTTAAGCCTGCCAAGAATACTCTAAAGACTAGAGTTAGTGTTTATAACCAGCATATTTCCCCATATTTCAACGAAAATATGAGCCTTAAACAGTTCTGTATGGAACAGGAAAAAATGCAAGATATTATAAATAATGCAAGTGAGGGAACTTCAAAGAACATTCATATCTATCTTAAAATGATATTTGATTGGGCGGTAGAACAAGGAGAATTGACAGCGTCGCAACACCCTATTTTGAATAAGAGGGTTAAGCGTAAGACACTAACAAGTGCAGAAGAGCAGGCGAAACTTAGGGAAGATATAGCTGAAAAATATCTTGAAGTTGAAGAGGCTAATCAAGTATTTAAAATTATTGAAAATTGGACTAAGCGACATAATAATGAACTAGTTGCTGATGTACTCAGAATTATCTACTTGACAGGTATGAGACCGAGTGAAGCATTAGGTTTGAATGAAGATGTTCTAGATTTCAAGAATAAACTCATTAAGGTTCATTGGCAGAGGGCAAGCCATAATAAGACTGACAAAGAAATGGCAGAAGAAGGCTTGCGTGATGAGAAGGAACGATATAGAGCAATTCTAAAAACTAAAGAAAGCGTTAGAACTATTCCGATGTCACCAAAAGTAGAACAAATTTTACTTAAATATATTGAAAGAAATAAGTTTCAGGCGAGATTTAATCCGACTTATCATGATATGGGATATATTTTTACTAGGGTATACATAAAAGGGAAGAACCAGCAGGGCAGTCCATTGTATCATACAGAAATTTCAATGTTCTTAAGAGGTGGAACTAGTCAGTCCGCTAAGTATAATAAGAAAAGTGGAAAATCCTATAAGGATATTGATGACCTAGTTGATTTTGGTAGGCCTGTTCACATAGTTCCCCATATGTTCCGACATAGTTTTGTTTCAGTCATGGCTGATAAGAATGTAAGCTTAAACGTTATTCGAGAGTTTGTGGGACATTCAGAAGATAGTAGAGAAATAGAAAAAATCTATCTTCATGTTATGCAAAAAGGAAAACATAAGATTGAACAAGCTATGATAGATTTGTCTAAAATAATCTCTTGATTATTATAATCAGTTAAAATTCAGTTATTTTGCTAAACTTAAAAGAAAAAGCCTTAGAAATGTTGATTTCATAGGCTTTCTGTATGTTGTATTATTTAACTTCTGTGAACACAACGTGTTTGCGAAGTTTTGGTGAGTATTTCTTCAATTGAAGACGGTCTGGAGTGTTACGTTTGTTTTTAGAAGTAAGGTACAAGCGTTCACCAGATTCTTTGTGTTCAAGTGTAATATTTACGCGCATGGTATCTCCCTTCTATTATTCAGCTGATGCAGCTTTAGCGATTTTACGTCCTTTGTAGTATCCTTTAAGTGATACACGGTGAGAACGTGAGTAATCTCCAGTAGTTTCGTCAAAGTTTACAGATGGAGCTGTTACTTTGTAGTGTGTACGACGTTTGTTTTTCTTCGCTTTTGAAGTGCGACGTGCAGGTACTGCCATTTTGATTTCTCCTTTAGGTATTTATATTCGATTCAATCTACTGATTTTCATCAACCATACTAGGATAACACATTTTTTTTGTAAAGTAAAGTTACTTGACAAAAAAAGATGAAAAAATTCTCCTATCCAACACGGCAGACAGGAGAAGGTGTTAAATATCAATCTCAAATGGTTCGTCAATGGTTTCTGATACGTATTTTCCGTCTTTCTTCCGTTGCTTGACACATTCTGTGAGGAGATATTCGATTTGCCCATTGACTGAACGAAAGTCGTCTTCTGCCCATGATGCGAGTGCAGCGTATAACTTTGTTGAGAGTCGAAGGGGGATCTGCTTTTTTTTAGCTTCAGCCATCTTTAGTAAAGACTTCCTGTGTTGACAATTGGTTGTGCATCATGATTGCCGCAGAGAACGACTAGGAGATTTGAAACCATGGCAGCTTTTCGTTCTTCGTCAAGCTCTACCAATTCACCTTCATTGAGACGTTCCAGGGCCATTTCAACCATACCCACAGCGCCATCGACAATCATCTTACGGGCATCAATAATGGCTGATGCTTGTTGATGTTGAAGCATGACAGCAGCAATTTCTGGTGCATAAGCTAGGTAAGTGATACGTGCTTCAAGGATTTCCAAGCCAGCATCCTCAACACGACTTTGGATTTCTTCACGAATACGGTTAGCTACAATTTCGCTAGAGCCACGGAGACTACCTTCATCTGCTTGTCCGTCACCTGTAGTATCTACATTAGGAGATACATCGTAAGGATAGATGCGGACGATATTTCGGAGGGCGCTATCACACTGCAAAGAGAGGTATTCCTTGTAGTTATCAACGTTGAAAACTGCCTTAGCGGTGTCGACAACTCTCCAAGTTACCGCGATACCGATTTCTACGGGATTTCCTAGACAATCATTGATTTTTTGACGAGAATTGCTCAAGGTCATAACCTTGAGGGAAATCTGTTTCTTGCCAATTTCAAGATTTACATCATTGTCATTTGATGATTTAGCTCCTAAAAAAGGAGATTTCGTGCTAACGTCACCACTTTGTCCAAGTCGAGTGTGGTTTGCAGGGTTGACTGCTACGCTGAAGGAATTGACAAAGTAAAAGCCAGGTTCTTTGATGGTACCTGTATGGTTACCAAAGAGTGTCAGAACCAGAACCTCATGAGGTTTGACAACTTTTAAACCAGCATGAGTTAGCGCTGCAATTACGATTAGTAAAGGTCCGATAATAATTCCAAAAATGTTTTCCGAACCAACACCCATTATAAATATAAAGATACTAAGTACGATTGTCAACTCAATGAGAATCAATGCTAATACACCATTTGGTTTTGAATTGATTAGTTTTTCAGTCATAAGAATACCTCTGTTATTTGATATCTAAATGATATCATTTTGTTTTTAAAAATTAATAGAAAGTTGACAAATAATCACTAAAAAGTTTCAGCCCAATAATTACTTGTAGGAGGTGAGATTATATTGTGCTGAAATACTCTTTTATTCTTATAACTTTTACACTATAATTGTAGTTAGAAAGGAAGAGAAATGTTTGATTATAGAGCACTAGTTATTTTGATGACTTTGATGGACCATTGTGAGCTATCATTATATGAATTATCTGTTAAGGTGAGCTTACCTATAAAGGAAGTCAAAGAAGGAATAGATTATTTAGTGCCTTATCTAGCTAATAAAGGGATAGTGCTAGATAAAAAACAAGGTCGCTATAGTTTATCAAATCGTACGAAGCAGTCTTTGACAGATATTATTAGATCGGATGAATTGGTTTTACCAAAGTCGACTCGCTTAGCTTTAATCTATCTTTACACTTTTTGCCGATTAGATTTTATATCGAATAATCATTACCAAGACTTTTTGAAAGTAAGTAAGAACACAACCTTATCTGATATTCAATCATTAAGAAAGATTATGTTAGATAATGATTTGGAACTAGGGTACAGCAGAGCAAAAGGTTATACTCTACATGGTTCAGAGTGGAATAAGCACCGTTTAGCTTTTCAAATGGTTAGTGAGTTGCTGGAATCCTCCATAGGGATTTGGGGTTTGGATTATGTTTTATCCAGTTGGGGGTATTCATTAACTTATGATTTGATTGATCAGGTAGTTAAAGATTATTATGAAAAGCTACAGATAGTGCCTATTGTTAATCAATTAAAAGTTTGCCTTTTCGGTTTAGTATTCATTATATGTAGGTATCAAAGGGATGTTGAAAGAGTATATCTTTCAGAGACATTAGTATCTCCTATTATTCAAGATATAACGACTATTTTATTGGATACAGTAGTTGATTTGGGAATTATAGATACGGTGTTTTCAGAGGATGATTATCGCTATATCACAGTTTTATTATCAAGTTGCTTTGAAGGTGAAGTAGATGTTGCTCCAGTTTACTTTAATCAATTAACAGAGGCCATTATAAGTAGAATGGAAGATATTTCTTTGTTGCATTTTAAACAAAGAGAAGTATTGAGAGAAAATCTTCGCCGCCACCTTATACCGGCTTACTATAGATTAAAGTTTGGTTTACCTAGTTCAAATGAATATGTGTTGCATGTCGAAGAACATTATCCTGATTTATTTGAACTAGTAAAAGATTCTTTGACCCCCTTGATGGACGCTATTGACAAACCTATACCTGATAGTGAAACAGCATATTTTGTTATCCATTTTGGAGGTTATTTAAAGAATGCAGATAATTTGCCTCAAAAATGTTATAAAGCAGCAATTATTTGTCCTAATGGAATTAGTTCTTCATTGATGTTAAAAGAGAATCTATTAGCATTGTTTCCTCAAATTGAATTTATAGGGACTTCAAAGATTGACGATTTACCGGCGAAAACTAGTAGTGACTATGATATGGTTTTTTCTACTATAAAGGTAGAGACAGAGAAGCCAAATTATCTAGTTTCTGTTATGATGACTGAAGAACAAACAACGCAGTTAGTTGAATTGGTATCAAAAGATTTTCCGGATACAGGTTATCAAGATATTGAGCTGAATCAGATAATTAGTATAGTAAGACGATATAGTGTAATCACACAGGAATTAGAGTTAAAATTAGCCTTAAAGCGATATCTCTATCAAGAAATGAACAGAAAGGAAGTGTTACCATTGTTAGAAGAATTAATTACAAAAGAAACCTATCAGGTTAGTTCGAAAAAATTAGGATGGAAGGAGGCGATTCGTTTAGCAGCTAAACCGCTTTTGGATCAACATAAGATAACCGAGAACTACCCTGAGGCAATGATTCAAAAAGTAGAAGAGTTTGGACCTTTTATTAATTTAGGGAAGGGAGTAGCAATTCCTCACGCTCGGCCAGATGAAGGTGTGAATGAAATAGGAATGTCAATGTTAGTTTTGGAAGAACCGATTTATTTATTGGATAATCCAGAACAAGAGGTAAGATTGTTGATTTGTATTGCAGCCATTGATAATGAGAGTCATTTAAAGGCTTTGTCACATTTAACAACAATTTTAAGAGATAAAAATCATGTTCAAGCTTTGATTTCATCAAAAAATTATGATGACATTAAAATGATAATTAAACAGGAGGATTAGATAATGTTAAAAATTGGTACAGCTTGTGGTTCAGGATTAGGTTCAAGTTTTATGGTACAGATGAATATTGAATCTGTATTGAGTGATTTGAATGTTTCAGATGTAGAAGTTGAACATTATGATTTAGGTGGAGCAGATCCAAATGCAGCTGATATTTGGATTGTTGGTCGTGATTTAGCTGATTCAGCTAGTCATCTTGGAGATGTTCGTATCTTAAATAGTATTATTGATATGGACGAACTACGAGAATTAATTACTAAAATTTGTGAAGAAAAAGGACTTATATAGGAGGCTAGCGTCATGATGAAGTTCATATTGGATATTGTTAGTACACCAGCTATTTTAGTAGCTTTAATTGCAATCTTAGGATTAGTTCTTCAGAAGAAGAAATTACCTGATATTATTAAAGGCGGAATTAAGACTTTTGTTGGTTTCTTAGTTGTATCTGGTGGTGCAGGAATTGTGCAAAATTCTTTAAATCCATTTGGTACCATGTTTGAGCATGCTTTTCATTTATCTGGAGTTGTGCCGAATAATGAAGCAATTGTAGCTGTAGCTTTAACAACATATGGCTCAGCTACTGCAATGATTATGTTCGCAGGTATGGTGTTCAATATCTTAATTGCTCGTTTTACTCGATTCAAATATATCTTTTTAACAGGGCACCATACTCTATATATGGCGTGTATGATTGCGGTCATTTTATCAGTTGCTGGCTTTACAAGTTTGCCTCTTATCTTACTAGGAGGATTAGCACTCGGTATTATTATGAGTATTTCCCCAGCATTTGTGCAAAAATATATGGTTCAATTAACTGGAAATGACAAGGTGGCTTTAGGTCATTTCAGTTCTTTGGGATATTGGTTGAGTGGTTTTACTGGTAGCCTTATCGGTGACAAATCAAAATCAACAGAGGACATTAAATTCCCAAAGAGTTTAGCTTTTTTACGTGATAGTACTGTTAGTATTACTTTATCTATGGCAGTTATTTACATTATTGTAGCTATCTTTGCAGGGTCAGAATATATAGAAAAAGAAATCAGTAATGGTACAAGTGGTCTAGTTTATGCTTTACAATTAGCAGGTCAATTTGCAGCAGGTGTATTTGTTATTTTAGCAGGTGTTCGCCTTATTTTGGGTGAAATTGTTCCAGCCTTTAAAGGTATTTCAGAGCGTCTTGTACCTAATTCAAAACCTGCTTTGGATTGTCCGATTGTTTATACTTATGCACCCAATGCAGTTCTAATTGGATTTATCTCTAGTTTTGTTGGTGGTTTAGTAAGTATGGCAATTATGATTGCTTCAGGAACGGTTGTTATTTTACCAGGTGTTGTGCCTCATTTCTTCTGTGGAGCGACTGCAGGTGTTATTGGGAATGCATCTGGTGGTGTTCGTGGAGCCACTATTGGAGCATTTTTACAAGGTATTTTAATTAGTTTTCTTCCAGTCTTTTTAATGCCAGTTTTGGGAGGACTTGGTTTCCAAGGGTCAACTTTCTCAGATGCAGATTTTGGTCTATCAGGAATTATTTTAGGAATGTTGAATCAATTTGGCTCACAAGCAGGCATTGTTATTGGTCTTGTTCTTATTCTAGCAGTTATGTTTGGAGTATCCTTTATTAAAAAGCCATCTGCAAAGGAGGAATAAGGGATGATTTTAAGTGAAAATAGAGAAGATGAGTTAAGAAAATTTGCAACAAAAATCCGATTAAATACTCTTAGAACATTGAATCATCTTGGATTCGGCCATTATGGAGGGAGTCTGTCTATAGTAGAAGTTTTAGCAGTGCTTTATGGTGAAATAATGCCGATGACTCCAGAAATATTTGCGTCACGAGATAGAGATTATTTTGTTTTATCCAAGGGACATGCTGGACCAGCTTTGTACAGCACACTCTATTTGAATGGTTTCTTTGACAAAGAATTCTTACATTCTTTAAATACAAATGGAACCAAATTACCGTCTCATCCTGATAGAAATCTAACGCCGGGCATAGATATGACAACTGGCTCTTTAGGACAGGGAATTAGTGTTGCAACCGGACTTGCATATGGTCAGAGAATAAGAAAAAGTCCCTTTTATACCTATGCTATTGTTGGAGATGGTGAGTTAAATGAGGGACAATGTTGGGAGGCTATACAGTTTGCTTCTCATCAACAGTTATCTAATTTAATTGTATTTGTAGACGATAACAAAAAACAATTAGATGGTTTTACAAAGGATATTTGTAATCCAGGTGATTTTGTAGAAAAATTCTCAGCATTTGGGTTTGAATCCATTAGGGTCAATGGTTCAGATATTAGAGAAATTTATGAAGGGATTATCCAATTAAAACAGTCAAATAATTCATCCCCTAAGTGTATTGTATTAGACACTATTAAAGGTCAAGGAGTTCGAGGGCTGGAAGAAATGAAATCCAATCATCATCTTCGCCCTACTGTAGAGGAGAGACAAATGTTAACTTCAGTTGTAGAAAGATTAAGTCAGGAATTGGAGGAAACAGAATGATGAGAAGTACGAAAGAATTACGACATGTGTATAGAGATTTCCTTCTAGAAGCTAACCAAAGTTATTCTGATATAGTAGTTTTAGAAGCAGACTTGTCAAGTTCGATGGCTACTAATAATCTTGAAAAGGACTTTGGAGACCGTTATGTGAATGTTGGGATCATGGAAGCAGAAATGGTCGGGCTTGCAGCAGGTTTATCTATTCAGGGGTTTAGACCTTATCTTCATACATTTGGCCCTTTTGCTTCACGAAGAGTATTTGATCAATTATTTATTTCTCTTGGGTACGCACAATTGGATGCCACTGTGATTGGCTCAGATGCAGGAGTAACGGCAGAGATGAATGGTGGAACACATATGCCATTTGAAGAAATTGGATTGTTACGTTTAATTCCTAAATCGATCATTTTTGAAGCAACTGATGATATCCAATTTCGTGAAATCTTGAACCAGACATTAGACTTAAAAGGACTAAAATATATTCGAACAATTAGAAAAGCTCCAGAGGCTGTATATCAAGGTGGAGAAGATTTTTCTAAAGGCTACATTGAGTTAAGACACGGTGAAGATGTTGTAATAGTTGCTTCTGGCATAATGGTTGCTCCAAGTATTCGAGTTGCGGATGAACTGTCTAAATTAGGTTATTCAGTAGGTGTGATAGATTTATTTAGAATCAAACCGATACCAGAACAGATAAAAACAATGTTAAGTGGAAAAACTATATTTACTGTAGAAAACCACAATCAGATAGGTGGAATTGGCAGTGCTTTATGTGAATTATTCTCTGATGATGGAATAACAAAAATTCATCGGATGGGTGTTCAAGAAAGATTCGGTCAAGTAGGGAAAATGGATTATCTTCTTAATGAGTATGGTTTGAGTGAATCGAATATAAAAGAGAAAGTTCTAGAGTTTTATAATGCAAGATAGATGTTAAATACACTTATCTGAAAGAACTTCTGTAAAAATTACATTACGTTATTTAAAGCAAGCGGATTAAAAGCATATTCTGGTAATCAGAAAGTGCCCTGATCCGCTTTGTTGTTTTTAATTTAAAATGTTTATATATGTATAGAATTTTCTGAAAATTCAAGAATTTTCTTCTGTTCATTACTTTTAAAATGTGCTATAATAGTAAAAACTGAAATGGGAGGGAACAAATGACTGAATTAGATAAACGTCACCGCAGTAGCATTTATGACAGCATGGTAAAATCACCAAACCGTGCCATGCTTCGTGCGACTGGTATGACAGATAAGGACTTTGAAACACCGATTGTAGGGGTTATTTCGACCTGGGCGGAAAATACACCATGTAACATTCACTTGCATGATTTCGGGAAATTGGCTAAAGAGGGTGTCAAATCAGCAGGTGCTTGGCCTGTGCAGTTTGGGACTATCACTGTAGCGGACGGGATTGCTATGGGAACGCCTGGTATGCGTTTCTCTTTGACATCTCGTGATATCATCGCGGACTCTATCGAGGCGGCGATGGGTGGTCACAACGTCGATGCCTTTGTCGCTATCGGGGGCTGTGACAAGAACATGCCTGGTTCTATGATTGCCATTGCCAATATGGATATCCCAGCTATTTTCGCCTATGGTGGTACCATTGCACCCGGAAATCTTGATGGCAAAGACATCGACTTGGTTTCTGTCTTTGAGGGGATCGGAAAATGGAACCACGGTGACATGACGGCTGAGGATGTGAAACGTCTTGAATGTAATGCCTGCCCTGGCCCTGGTGGCTGTGGTGGTATGTACACTGCTAATACAATGGCGACTGCTATCGAAGTTCTCGGTATGAGTTTGCCAGGTTCTTCATCTCACCCAGCTGAATCAGCTGATAAGAAAGAAGATATCGAAGCAGCAGGACGTGCTGTTGTTAAGATGTTGGAGCTTGGTCTCAAACCATCAGATATCTTGACTCGTGAAGCCTTTGAAGATGCCATTACTGTAACTATGGCTCTCGGTGGTTCTACCAATGCTACTCTTCACTTGCTTGCCATTGCCCATGCTGCCAATGTTGACTTGTCACTTGAGGACTTTAATACCATCCAAGAACGTGTGCCTCACTTGGCTGACTTGAAACCATCTGGTCAGTATGTCTTCCAAGATCTCTACGAAGTCGGTGGTGTCCCTGCGGTTATGAAGTACTTGTTGGCAAATGGATTCCTTCATGGAGATCGCATCACATGTACTGGTAAGACAGTTGCTGAAAACTTGGCTGACTTTGCAGACCTCACACCAGGTCAAAAAGTCATCATGCCACTTGAAAATCCAAAACGTGCAGATGGTCCGCTTATCATCTTGAACGGGAATCTTGCCCCTGATGGTGCGGTTGCTAAAGTATCAGGTGTTAAAGTACGTCGTCACGTTGGACCTGCTAAAGTATTTGACTCAGAAGAAGATGCTATCCAGGCCGTTCTGACAGATGAAATCGTTGATGGCGATGTAGTCGTTGTTCGTTTCGTTGGACCTAAGGGTGGCCCTGGTATGCCTGAGATGCTGTCACTTTCATCAATGATTGTTGGTAAAGGTCAGGGAGATAAGGTAGCTCTCTTGACAGACGGCCGTTTCTCTGGTGGTACTTATGGTCTGGTTGTTGGACATATCGCTCCTGAAGCTCAGGATGGTGGACCGATTGCCTACCTCCGTACAGGTGATATCGTTACGGTTGACCAAGATACCAAAGAAATTTCCATGGCCGTATCCGAAGAAGAACTTGAAAAACGCAAGGCAGAAACAACCTTGCCACCACTTTACAGTCGTGGTGTTCTCGGTAAATATGCCCATATCGTATCATCTGCTTCACGCGGAGCCGTGACAGACTTCTGGAATATGGACAAGTCAGGTAAAAAATAAACTCAAAAAGCAAGCCAACTTCGGCTTGCTTTTTTTCATCTTCAAAAGTGATCTGCCTGCTTAACGAGGTGGCAGTCCAAGGGCAATGCGGCCGTAGCGACTGATTCGTGTAATCTTCCAGGCAGGCGACCAGGTAACTTCAACCTTGACATCTTCGATACCCTCGATTTGTTTCAGACCTGCCACGATTTCGATAGGCAGGCTTTCGGCGCAATCGCAGGCGGTGTCGGTGAAGGTCATGACAATCTTACAGAGGCCTGTTTCGTCTAGATTGATCTCATAAATCAGCCCTAGATTGTACACATCCAATTCCACATCTGTATCAAAAACCTTCTCTAGTTTTTCGATAATTTGGTCTTGCAAGGCCAAAGCCCGGTCATTGATTTTGATATCGTCTCTCATTACAGTCCCTCCACGTGATAAATATCCTCTATTTTCTCATAATTCTGACAATTTGGCAAGTTTTTGATGAATTTTCTGAAAAAATATGATAATATAAAGAAAACACTGAATCAAGGGGAAGCCTATGGAGCAGATTGGAAAAGTCTTTAGACAATTACGAGAGTCAAGAAATATCTCGCTGAGACAAGCAACTGGGGGACAATTTTCGCCGTCTATGTTATCTCGCTTTGAAACTGGTCAGAGTGAGCTTTCGGTGGAAAAGTTTTTATTTGCCCTGGAAAATATATCTGCCAGTGTGGAGGAGATCCTCTTTCTGGCGAGAGGTTTTCAGTATGATACAGATTCTGAGTTGAGAAAAGAAATCATAGATGTCTTGGATCCAAAGAATATAGCTCCGCTTGAGGACTTGTATCGCAGGGAGTATCAAAAGCATGCCTATTCTCAAAACAAACAGAAACATATTTTAAATGCCATTATTATCAAGTCTTATATGAAGAGTATGGATGAAAGGGTAGAGTTAACGGCAGAGGAAGGGAAAGTCCTTCATGACTATCTGTTTTCTACCGAGATCTGGGGGATCTATGAACTCAATTTATTTTCAGTCAGTTCTGCTTTTTTATCTGTTTCTCTTTTTACTAGATATGTACGAGAAATGGTACGTAAATCTGATTTTCTAATGGAAATGTCTGGCAATCGAAACCTTTTTCACACTATACTATTGAATGGTTTTTTAGCCAGCATTGAGTGTGAAGAATTTACCAATGCCTCTTATTTTAAACGTGTTATCGAAGAGCATTTCTACAATGAAAATGAAACCTATTTCCGAATTGTCTATTTGTGGGCTGAAGGCCTCCTTGATAGCAAGCAAGGTAGAGTCAAGGAAGGCCAGAAAAAGATGGAAGATGCTGTCCATATTTTTGAGATGCTTGGCTGTAATAAATCTGCCGAATACTATAGAAATACGACCGATTGTTGAATATCTGCAAACTAAGAAAATAATTTAAAATTTGAAGCAATAGAACTGTTGGGCTCTCTCGTGTCACTGGAGAAATTCTATCGTTTCTTTTTGTTCATTTTATTTGTTGCATATATTCAAAAGTTTTCCTCTAAGATTTCTAAGTGCTATACTATAGTCATACTTCATATAGAACTTCGAACAAGAAGGGAGATTACCTATGAACCTATTGTTTAGAAATCAAGCTTATCGACTCTTGACTTTGTCACGCTTCTTCAATGCTTTTGGTGCTTCAATTTTCAATCTGGTCTTTATCGTTTATGCATCGACCTTGCCACAAGCCTCTTTTGCGGTTGCTATGGCGAATATTGTCATGATTCTTCCGACTCTCTTTACAGTTTTTGTAGGGATTCGGGCAGATTACACGAGGGACAAGGTCAAATGGATGGTCTATAGTGGTTTGTTTCAGGCGGTTTTATTTTTTCTAGCAGCCCTAGTTGTTCAGCAAGCTAGTCTCTTTGCCTTTTCTAGCCTGTGTTTAATCAATGTCATTAGCGATGTCATCAGTGATTTTGCTGGTGGTTTGCGCATGCCTCTTATTAAGGAAAAAGTAGCTGAAGATGATTTGATGGAGGCTTATTCTTTTTCCCAGTTCATCACCTATATTTCAGCCATTGGTGGTCAAGCTTTCGGAGTCTGGCTCTTAGGGCTATCGGTCAATAATTTTTCTCTCGTTGCGGGAATCAATGCCTGTTTTTTCCTAGTATCAGCCGTTATCCTCTTTTTAGGAAAAAGCAAATTGAGACTGTCGATTTCATCCGCTGATGGTGAATCACTAAAAAATGAGAAGCTTTCTATCAAAGACCAGTTCCTAACAATTTACCGAAATTTACGCCTTGTTTTTCTTAAAGGTGGACAGAAAAACTTTGCCTTCATGATCTTTGCTGTCTTGCTTATCAATGCCTTGGGTGGTTCCTTAGGGGGCATCTACAATATCTTCTTTTTGAGCCATTCTCTCTTGAATTTTTCTTACACAGAGGCGTTATTTATCAGTCAAGTCGGTGCTGTAGTAGCAGTCATCATCAGTAGCCTTACGGGCAATGATTATTTTGGGAAGCAGTCCTTGCCTAGATTGATGATGTGGGTGACCGTAGGACTTAGTCTAGTTGGTCTGGCTAATGTATTCAATCAAGTCGTGCTTGGTTTGCTATTTCTATTTTTAACTCTGTATATGTCTGGTAAAGTTCAACCAAAGATTAGTGCCATGCTCATGAAAAATCTAGCTCCAGAGATTCTAGCTCGTACCAGTAATTTTTTAGGTTTATTGTTTACCTTATCCATACCTGTGGGAACAGCCTGTTTTTCACTTATAGCTGTGTGGAATATACAGTTGACTTGGATGCTATTTGTTGGTCTCTCCTTGATAGCTATTCTTTTGACAGTTATTAATCTCAAAAATGATATCTAAATCCTAATTTTTTTTCTCACTGTTTTAATCCCTCTATTTATGGTAAAATAAGACTATTAAGTTTAAAGAGGATTCCCTATGAAATTACAAAAACCAAAAGGAACGCAGGATATTTTACCTGCTGAATCTGCCAAATGGCAGTACGTTGAGGGCTTTGCCCGTGAGATTTTCAAGCGCTACAACTATGCAGAAGTGCGCACGCCTATTTTTGAGCATTACGAGGTTATCAGTCGCTCTGTCGGAGATACAACGGATATCGTAACCAAGGAAATGTACGATTTTTATGACAAGGGTGACCGTCATATTACCCTCCGTCCAGAAGGAACTGCGCCTGTTGTCCGTTCCTATGTGGAAAATAAACTTTTTGCTCCAGAAGTGCAAAAGCCAAGTAAATTCTACTACATGGGCCCTATGTTCCGCTATGAGCGTCCACAGGCAGGACGTTTGCGCCAGTTCCACCAGATTGGTGTTGAGTGTTTTGGATCTAGCAATCCAGCTACCGATGTGGAAACCATCGCTATGGCAGCCCACTTCCTGAAAGAAATCGGCATCCAAGGTGTCAAATTGCACCTTAACACTCTTGGAAATCCTGAGAGCCGTGCAGCCTACCGTCAAGCCTTGATCGACTATTTGACACCGCTCAAGGAGACTTTGTCTAAGGATAGCCAACGTCGTTTGGAGGAAAATCCTCTCCGTGTCTTGGACTCTAAGGAAAAAGAAGACAAGGTAGCAGTAGAGAATGCGCCGTCTATCTTGGACTTCCTTGATGAAGAAAGTCAAGCTCATTTTGATGCTGTGCGTCAGATGTTGGAAAATCTTGGAGTAGACTATATTATCGATACCAATATGGTGCGTGGTCTGGACTACTACAATCACACTATTTTCGAGTTTATCACTGAGATTGAGGGCAATGACCTGACAGTCTGTGCGGGTGGCCGTTACGATGGTTTGGTTTCTTACTTTGGAGGCCCTGAAACTGCTGGCTTTGGTTTTGGACTTGGTGTAGAGCGTTTACTTCTCATTCTTGAAAAGCAAGGTGTGGCCCTTCCTATCGAAAACGCCCTAGATGTTTATATCGCAGTCTTGGGCGAAGGAGCAAATGCCAAGGCTTTGGAGTTGGTACAAGCCCTTCGCCAACAAGGTTTCAAAGCAGAGCGTGATTACCTCAACCGTAAACTCAAAGCTCAGTTCAAGTCGGCCGATGCCTTTGCGGCTAAGACCCTCATCACCCTAGGAGAGAGTGAAGTCGAAAGCGGACAAGTAACGGTCAAGAACAACCAAACACGAGAAGAAGTGCAAGTGTCACTTGATGCAATCAGCCAAAACTTCTCAGAAATCTTTGAAAAATTAGGCTTTTAATAGTATTTAAAACTGGTCAGGAACCTACTCCTGACCTTTTTCTTTTGCAAAATGACAAAAATCATAAACTTTTTGACAAATATGCTTGTCAAAAAGAAAAAGATGTGTTACAATATAAGCAAGTTAAGAGAAAAGGAGCAAGGAACGATTATGTGGGCATTAGGATTTGTACCTCTTGTGTTTATGTTTTATCTCTATCATACCCAAAGGGTCAAGAAACTAGAGAATAAAATCAAAAGGATTGAGCAAAAACAGAAAGGAAATAAAGAAATGTCAAGAATTTTAAAAGAATTGATTGGGAAAACACCGACAATCGTTGGACAATTGTTTGGGACAGACAACTGGGAAGTTGTAGATGTTGATGAGGAATGGGTCAAACTACGACGTGTAGATAAAAAGGGAAAAGAAAAATTCAAACTACAACGTATTGAGGAGATCCAAACAATTCAATTTGACGGAGAGTAGGTGTGTAACATGCAACTAAAAAATCGTCTAAAAGAGCTTCGGGCTCGCGATGGTCTCAATCAAACCGACCTAGCCAAGCTGGCAGGGGTTTCCAGACAGACCATTAGCCTACTAGAACGGGATGAATACACCCCGTCCATTATCATTGCCCTGAAAATATCTCAGATTTTCAAGGAAACAGTCGAATCGGTATTTCGCTTGGAGGAGGACGAGTGATGAACAAGTATAAAGTGATCTATTATGTAGTTGTCGCAGCTCTATTAGTCAGCGTATTTCTATTGATTGGAATAGACTTAGGCTGGTTTAGTCCCTATCAGAGTGACCAATTTATTTGGGCCTATTTTGCTCTTATCCCAGTCGTTGACTGGATTGAAAAGAAAGCAAATAATTTAGCAAGTGAAAAAGGAGAATGAATATGAAAAAGAAACGTGGATTGTTATTATTTTTGATGTCTATTGTCTTGGGAGTTTTTTGGCCATATTTGTAGGGATGTTTAAGGCGCTTGCTGAATCTCACGGAATTATGTTAGATGTAAAAATCTTGATACCATGGCTATCAGCTATTTGTTTACTATTAGGTTTCGTTGGCATTGTTTTGACGTTCAATTTCTCAAAGAAAAGCAGAAAATTTCACTCCTTGTATCAAGAGGAAATGGATGATGATCTGAATGAAACCTATTATGTGCAGATGTATCGGAATCTTGAGTTTGGGACCATTACTTTTAATATTACAGGCGTAGCGATTGTATTGGCTCTCTTCATTTCAGGAAGCGAAGTAATTGTACTCGATGTAAGTCGTATAACATTTTCCCTTTCCTTTTTGGAATTAGTGATGTATTCACACAGCCAAAAATATCTTTTTAAAACCATTGCGATTGTTCGTCAGCTTGATTTGGCATTTTTCTCTACACCAAAGGATATCTTAGAGCATTTCGATTCTTACGATGAAGGGGAGCGCAAGGCTAATTTGGAACAGAGTTTTCGGATTTTATTCCAATTAAATCAGTATGTCTTACCAGCCTTATATATTTTTCTTTTTTTCATTTCTGTCCTGACAGGAGAGATTCAGTTACTAGCTTTCTTGCTTGTCGGAGCAATCCATATTTATATCAATGTGATGCAAATACCTATGGTAAAACGCTATTTCAAATAAAGGAGTTTCTATGATTCGTGTTGAAAATGTAAGCAAAAGTTTTGGGAGCAAAAAAGCTCTTCACCAGATTTCTTTTGAGATTAAGGAAGGCGAAATCTTTGGTTTTCTTGGCCCTTCTGGCTCAGGTAAAACAACCATGATCAATGTCTTAACAGGACAGTTGGCTGCAGATCAAGGTAACACAATTTTGTTAGGCAAGAATTCTCAAGATTTAACTTCAAATGATTTGGAACAAATCGGTATAGTTAGTGATGGCAGTGGTTTTTATGAAAAGATGAGTCTTTACAAAAATCTGCTCATTTATGCTAAGTTATATGGTCTCAAGTCAGATAGAGTAGTTCAGGTGCTTCAACAGGTTGGATTGGCAGATGCTAAAGATATTATCGCAGAAAAGTTATCTACTGGAATGAAACAACGAATGTTCTTGGCTCGTGCTCTTCTTAATGCTCCTAAGATTCTCTTTCTAGATGAGCCAACCAGTGGCTTAGACCCTACAACATCTAAGATGATTCATACTCTACTTCAAGAATTAAAGCAGGCGGGGACAACTATCTTTTTGACCACGCATGATATGCATGAAGCAACTCTGCTTTGTGATCGCTTATCTCTTTTGAATAAGGGTAACTTAATAGAGTATGGAAGTCCGCAAGATATCATCCAGAAGTATCATGTGGATAAGAAAGTACGTGTAGTTTATAAAGATGGACGAGAACAGGTAGTTCCATTTGAAGAATTGCCACATTTAGACACGACAGATTTGATGGTGGTTCACTCTTGTGAGCCGACTTTAGAAGAAATCTTTATCAGATTGACAGGAGAAAAGTTAGATGTTTAGAAAATTAAATGCCCTACTATGGTTAAGATTACAAGTCCTTATTAGCAATTCAAGTTTGTTAGCAACTTTATTGATGCCTTTTGGTATTGCTGTTCTATATAATGAATTCATGAATAAGAATGGAGAATTGAGTATGTTTCTCCTCTCTACGAGTTTGACCATGGTCTTGAGTATGGGAAGTGGTTATATGGTATCGATTATGATGGCAGAAGATAAGGAAAAACGAAATCTTAAATCACTCATCCTAAGTGGTGTGACAGCAACAGAATATACTCTTAGTATGCTCGTCCTCCCTATGTTGATTATGTTGCTTGGAATGATTTTACTCCCAGTCTATCTTAAAGTAGATCTATCAGGTTACTTATTTGCCTACGTTATCTATTTGCTCCTAGCAACTATTAGTATTATTTTTCTCAACCTTCTAATCGGTGCGGTGTCAGATACTCAGTCTAAAGCGCAAGTTTATAGTATCTTCCCTATGTTAATTGTCTCTTTTTTACCTATAATTGCTCTTCAAAATGATACGGCTCAGAAAGTGTTAGATTACTCTTTTATTGGTCCAATTGTAAATCTTTTAAATAAAAAAGGTGGAGAGATATCTTTTTCTAACATCGGCATGTTACTTGCTTGGGTACTTGTGTTAGGGATAGCAAACCTCTTTGTATTGAAAAACAGCTATAAAGCAAGATAGGAGACCTTTATGAAACTACTTAAAAACCTCGGCTGGTTTCTTCTAGCCATTCTATCCTTTTTATTCATCTATGGCTTCATTCAGGGGCTCGCGACTACGTCTCTTGCCTTAGGCGCTTCCCCCTATGCTGTTACCTTACTCTATGTGGCCTTGGCTGGAGTTTATGTGTACGGTATTTACAAATGGTATCAGAAAGCTCCTGTTCATATTGAGAAGAGTGGCTTCAACCGATTTATTTGGCTTCCTGCCTTGGTTTGGTTCTTAGCTCTTGTCGTTCAATTCTTCCTGCCTGATGATCCTTCAGTAAATCAGCAAATGGTGACAGATTTGGCCTTGTCTCAACCACTATTCTCCTTCTTTGCTACGGTTATTTTTGCTCCTTTGACGGAAGAACTTATCTTTAGAGGGATGTTGGCACGCTATTTCTTTCCTAAGCAGGACAATAGTAAACAAACTCTGATTTTCCTTCTGGTATCTAGTGTTTTGTTTGCCTTAGGTCATTTCCCAAGTGATGTGCAACAATTTTTAGTCTATTTTAGCCTTGGTTTTAGCTTTGGCTTGGCTTATATTAGTAGAAAGGGGCTCGCTTACAGTATTTCACTACATGCTTTGAATAATTTAGTCAGCTTTTTGATGATTCTCATGCTATAATAGAGTCAGGAGGTCACATGAAACGAGTAATTTTATTAGCAGTGATTCAAGCAGTCGTTCTATTTTTCATCATTGGGGCGCTAGCTTATGCCTTTAAGGGCGATTTCTTTTATAGCCATCTAGCAGTGGTCTTTGCCCCTATTGCCGGTATCTGGCGTTTTGGGACAGCTTATACAACGGAAATTGTCTTGCCGAGAAAAGCGGCTGAAATCGCTGAAAAGCGTAAAGCAGGCAAAAATTCAAAATAAAAGAGTCCGGTGAAGTTCATCGGATTTTTGTATTATACTCAATGAAAATCAAAGAGCAAACTAGGAAGCAAGCCGCAGGTTGCTCAAAGCACAGCTTTGAGGTTGGAGATGAAGTTGACGTGGTGTGAAGAGATTTTCGAAGAGTATTAGCGTTAATTTTTAGGGCCTCCACTTGATTTTTAAAGACAGGCAAACTTTTCTGCTGATTTTCATGAAGAGCCTGCGCTTTTATGGTAAAATAGTAACAGAATAAAAGAGGAGAGAAACAATGAAACGTAGTATGTATGCTGGTCGTGTTCGTGAGGAACACATCGGACAAGAAATGACCTTGAAAGGATGGGTTGGCCGTCGTCGTGACCTTGGTGGTTTGATCTTTATCGACCTTCGTGACCGTGAAGGAATCATGCAGTTGGTTATCAACCCTGAAAAAGTTTCTGCAGAGGTCATGGCAACAGCTGAAAGCCTTCGTAGCGAGTTTGTTATCGAGGTGACTGGAGATGTCGTTGCGCGTGAGCAAGCCAATGATAAGTTGCCAACTGGTGCAGTTGAGTTGAACGTGATAGCCTTGACAGTGCTGAATACAGCTAAGACAACCCCATTTGAGATTAAGGATGGCATTGAGGCCAATGACGATACACGTTTGCGTTACCGTTACCTTGACCTTCGTCGCCCAGAAATGTTGGAAAATCTTAAACTTCGTGCTAAGGTGACCCACTCTATCCGAAATTACTTGGATGAGTTGGAATTTATCGACGTGGAGACACCATTCCTTTCTAAGTCAACGCCTGAAGGGGCGCGTGACTATTTGGTGCCGTCTCGTGTTAATAAAGGGCATTTTTACGCTCTTCCTCAAAGTCCACAAATCACGAAACAGCTCTTGATGAATGCTGGTTTTGACCGTTACTACCAAATTGTTAAATGTTTCCGTGATGAGGACTTACGTGGAGACCGCCAGCCTGAGTTTACTCAGGTCGACTTGGAAACATCTTTCCTTACTGAGCAAGAAATCCAAGATATCACAGAAGGTTTGATTGCGCGTGTGATGAAGGAAACAAAAGGAATTGAGGTGACGCTTCCATTCCCTCGTATGAAATACGATGATGCGATGTCTCTTTACGGTTCTGACAAGCCAGATACCCGTTTTGACATGTTGCTTCAGGACTTGACAGAAGTGGTCAAAGGTGTAGACTTTAAAGTCTTTTCAGAAGCACCTGCTGTAAAAGCCATTGTGGTCAAAGGAGCTGCGGACAACTATTCACGTAAAGACATCGACAAGATGACGGAAGTAGCCAAACAGTACGGTGCCAAAGGTCTTGCTTGGGTCAAGGTTGTTGATGGAGAATTAAATGGTCCAGTTGCTAAGTTCTTGACTAGCATCCAAGCAGAATTGACAACAGCTCTTGCTCTTGAAGATAAGGACTTGGTTCTCTTTGTGGCGGATACGCTTGAAGTGGCCAATGCAACTCTTGGTGCCCTTCGTGGACGTATTGCCAAAGAGCTTGGTTTGATTGATAATGATAAATTCAACTTCCTTTGGGTGGTTGACTGGCCAATGTTTGAATGGTCTGAAGAAGAAGGACGCTACATGAGCGCCCACCATCCATTCACCCTTCCACAGGAAGAGACTGCTCACGAATTAGAAGGTGATTTGGCTAAGGTTCGTGCCATTGCTTACGATATTGTCTTGAACGGTTATGAGCTTGGTGGTGGTAGCCTTCGTATCAATCAAAAAGACCTTCAAGAACGTATGTTCAAGGCTCTTGGTTTCTCAGCCGAAGAAGCAAATGACCAGTTTGGCTTCCTTCTTGAAGCCATGGACTATGGTTTCCCACCACACGGTGGTTTGGCTATCGGGCTTGACCGATTTGTCATGCTCTTAGCAGGAGAAGAAAATATCCGTGAAGTTATTGCCTTTCCTAAGAACAACAAGGCAAGTGACCCAATGACACAAGCTCCTTCAACAGTAGCTCTCAAACAACTAGAGGAACTCAGCTTACAAGTAGAAGAAGATGAAACAAGCAAAACGAATTAAGCGGTGGCGCTATTATCTGCGTCGCTTTGCTCATCAGATAAAAATTTTACGTGTTTTACAAAGCATCTCTCGCGAAAAATATGATGAGAAGATTTCGGCCTCTCTGGTCTATGGTTTTTTATCAGCAGTAGCGGTCAATTTCTTTTTCCAACCAGGGCATGTGTATTCTAGTGGTGCGACAGGTCTGGCACAGATTATCTCTGCCTTGAGTAATCACTGGTTTGGTTTTCACATTCCGATTTCGCTAACCTTCTATGCTATTAATTTTCCTTTGATGGTCTTAGCTTGGTATCAGATTGGCCATAAGTTCACCGTCTTTACCTTTATCACGGTATCTATGAGTTCTTTCTTTATCCAGTTTGTCCCTGTGGCAACCTTGACGGAGGATCCCATTATCAATGCCCTTTTTGGGGGTGTTGTCATGGGCTTGGGGATTGGTTTTGCTCTTCGCAACAATATCTCCAGTGGTGGGACGGATATCGTCAGCCTGACCATTCGCAAGAAAACAGGTAAGAATGTCGGTAGTATTTCTTTCTTGGTAAATGGGACTATCATGCTGATAGCAGGTTTGACCTTTGGTTGGAAATATGCTCTCTACTCTATGATTACCATCTTTGTCTCTAGCCGTGTGACGGATGCTGTCTTTACCAAGCAAAAACGCATGCAGGCCATGATTGTGACCAATCATCCAGACAAGGTAATTGAAAAAATCCATAAAAAATTGCACCGCGGAGCAACCATGATCCACGATGCAGAAGGAACCTATAATCACGAAAGAAAGGCAGTTTTAATCACTGTCATTACACGTGCAGAGTTTAATGAATTTAAACAGATTATGAAACAGGTGGATCCAGGCGCCTTTGTCTCTGTATCTGAGAATGTTCATATTCTGGGACGATTCGTTGAAACAGAAAATTAGTGACTAAAAAAACCAGCGCGAGCTGGTTTTTATTTTTCGATAATTTTGTGGGCGATTAACTGACGGTAACAAATTTGTTTATTGCTCTTAGCGTCGTTGATAATCTGAAGAATCGTTTCAAATGATGTTTGACCAAGTTCTAGGCTATTGATATCGACATAGGCTGCCAAGTTGAGCTTGGGATTGACTGAGTCGAAGCTGAGAACAGGGACATCCAGCTGGTGCTTAGCGATGTAGTCACAGACCCCTTCAGCTAGGAGGCTATCAGTTGTGATGATAGCATCAATCATAGGATCGTGTTTAAACAAACGCTTACTGAATTGATAACCTTTTTCTTCTAGGAATTCGTTCGCAAAATAGGTCAAGTTACTATCAAGAGGCAGTTGGTACTGTTTGAGTGCTGACTCATAGCCTGTTAAACGGTCTTGTGTTACGAAGAGTCTCTTAGTCCCTCCAATAAAGGCAATTCGTTTGCAGCCTTTTTTGATGAAATATTCAGTCGCATCAAAGCCAGCTTGAACGTTGTCATTATCGACAAGTGGAATGAAGGGGGACAGAGATTTTCCGAGGATGAGGAAGGGGAACTGCTCATCAGCCACCAGTTTGACTAAAGGATCTTCCTCTTCGGCATAAAGAAAAATTAAACCGTCTACACGTTTACCATAGACCATTTGTGAGATGGCAGTAAGACGCTCCTTCTCATCTTTCCCTGTTGCTATCTGAATGGCATAGTGGTTTTCAGATGCGACTTGAGAGATGCCGCGTAGGACTGATGGAAAGAAAGGATTCTGGTAGAAGGCATCTGAATCATCAGGAAGAACTAAGCCGATAACTTGGGTATAGCTACTTACCAAGCTACGAGCATTGAGGTTGGGGTGGTAATTGAGCTCCTTCATCGCCTTGCGAACGCGTTTTTTAGTTTCGTCGCTAATGGTTGATTTATTTTGAATAACACGGGTTACGGTTGAAGGCGAAACACCAGCAGCCTTGGCCACGTCTTTAATCGTAACGGGCATAAAAATCTCCTATTTATGGTAATCTGGATCACGAAAATGCGTTTTATAAAAGATAGTGACAAGATACAGAACAAAAAGAATGTTTTGTACAGTAATGAGAGTTGTCATATTTTGGCCAAAGAGTCCCAAAATAAGCGTAATCAGAGTTGGTAATCCTAAACAGTTCAAGATAAAATGGTAGCACTCTTTAAAGGTCCTAAATGAAAAGAGGCGTGATTTCTTAGTGATATAAAGGAGAAGACTAGCCCCTAGAGAGACGATAAAGAAATTCAAACCAAAGAGGAAGCTCGCACCGAGAACTAGGAAGAGACTGATATAGACACGATTCTGCTGGTACCAGTCTTTAGAAATTGCTTGGGTCAAGCTGTCTTTGCTTTTGAAACTCTCAGTCTGAATGGCTCGGTAAGAGATGCGGGTCAGTTCCTTACTTTCCTTGCTGATGACTAGCTCATTCGTATCGAAATGCAGTTGCAAGTCCTTAGGTAATTCCTTGCTTTGACTTGGACCGATTAAAAGAGAAGGGGCTTGACTAGCTGTTCCTGTATAAGTTAATTTACCATCAACAATTGCAGCATGCTCAGAGAGATCCTGGACAACCTCATCTGTCAATGGTTCATAGACATTATCGATAAAGGTTTCTAGCGGATAAGTCTCCTGAGAGCTGTTTTGAATGGCAATGGGTACCATAGACAAGCTGATAAGGAAGATACTGGTAAAGAGAAGTTGAAACCAGTTGAGTCCGAAACGTTTGGACAGGGGCTTACGAAATCCCCAAATACTTGAAAAATAGGAAAATGGATATGGAAGCATAGGTATCTTTCTAAAAGGTGTTTTCTATATGAGTATTATTATATAGAGAAATGCGCTTTATTTCAAGTCTAGGAGAAAAATTGCTTGTCACTAGGATATTTTTATAGTCACAAGCTCCAAAATGAAAAAGGGTGGCGGGGATATATTATCCCTTGTCGCCACCACTTGTAAGTCCTGAAACAAAGTTCTTTTGTAGGAAGAAGAAGAGAATACAGATTGGAAGGGCGATGAGGATAGCACCTGCTGAGAAGTAGGCGATCTTCATGTTTTTCACATTGCTAACGAAGGTTTGGAGACCTACGGCAACAGTAAAGTATTCTTTCTCACGAAGCAAGAAACTAGAGAGGATGTAGTCCCCGAAAGGTCCCATGAAGGCCCAGAGAGCTTGTACAGCAACCATTGGGCGAACAAGTGGAAGAACAATTTGCCAGAAGCGGCGGAAGTGTCCTGCACCGTCTAGTTTTGCAGATTCGTCTAGAGACATTGGCACTGTATCGAAGTAGCCTTTCATGAGCCAAGCATTCATCGGGATACCACCACCAACGTAGAGGAAGATGAGGAACCAGCTGTGGTTAAGGGCGTTCAACATAAGTGCCATAACGAAGAAGGCTGTCAAAGCGGCCATGGTTGGCACCATTTGGATAATCAAGAAGAAGACCAAACTTTGTTTACGAGCCAAGAAGTTGTAACGGCTGTAGGCATAACCAGCAAGGACGATGATACTTGTTTGCACAACCATGGTAATCAAGGCGATAATCAAAGTGTTGAGGTACCAAGTACCGTACAAGGTTTCAGTGAAGAGGCCTTTAAAGTTATCAAAATTGAGGTCGATATTAGTATCTAGTTTAAAGGCTGAGACGTTACCTGCTTTAAAGGCTGACATGATGGTAATCAAAAGTGGATAGATAATCACGATTGATAGGCCAATTAAGTAGAGGTAAGTAAGGGTTTGAGTCAGTCTACGTTTGAGTTTAATTGAGTTATTCATCTTAGACGTCCTCCATATCAAATGCGTGTAGTTTCTTGAATGCAATCATAGAGATTGAGATGACAATGATAGAGATAATCAAGGTAACAGCTGCCGCCATTGAGTATTGAGGAGATGTACCTGTTGTCAAACGGTAGATCCATGAGATCAAGATATCGGTTGAACCAGCTCCACCTCCGACACTACCAGGTCCTCCACCATTGAAGAGGTACATGATAGAGAAGTTGTTAAAGTTGAAGGTGTATTGGCTAATCAAAGTAGGTGCCGCAACGGCCAAGATCATTGGGAAAGTGATGTTGCGGAATTTTTGCCAAGCATTGGCACCGTCAATATAAGCTGCTTCGTAAAGGTCGTTAGGGATAGATTGTAAAATACCTAAAGTCAAAACGTAGATGTATGGGAATCCAAGCCAACCTTGCATCATAATCAAGGCAATTTTTGTCCAAGTTGGATCTGTTTTCCAAGGAATAAGAGCACCATCAAGGAAAGGAAGGAATTTAGCAAAGATTGGCAAGACTTGAGTGTTGATAGCACCGACACTATCATTAAACATATTTGAGAATGTCAAGATAGTGATGAAGGCTGGGACAGCCCAAGGAAGAAGGAAAATAACACCAAAGATACGTTTTCCTTTGATAAATGGTTGGTTAGCAATGATAGCTGTGAAGATACCGATTACGATTTGTAAAGTTGAGGCAGCCAAAGCCCAGATGATGGTCCAAGAAAGAACGGAACCGAAGGCAGAACGGAAGGTACTCAAACTCCAGATGTTCGTAAAGTTCGTCAAACCAACCCAGTCCAACAATTTGTTTGGTGGCAAGTGTTGGAAGTCGTAGTTGGTAAAGGCAATCATCAAGGTTACGATAACTGGGAAGATGATTGCAAAGGTCATAGCAATGTAAGAAGGAATAATCAAGAGGTAAGGGAAACCATTTTCATAGATTCCTTTGATCATTTCTTTAAAGGTAAGTGCTACTGGAATACCATTATTAATGTGTTTGGCAGTTTTATGTGCATCTTTGATATTTGCTAAATAAAAGAGTACATAAACAACTACAAAGATTAAATGGAAGGCACCGCGAATCAGCATGAAGAGGGAATTATCACGACCTGGCTTGTCACCAAGAGTGATGAGGTTGCTCAATTCAGGGGCTGCAAGTGCTAGGAAATAAAGGACAAATACGATGGTTACACCAAGGAAGATAAAACCTTTGGCTTTTTGTTTATTGTAAATCTGTCCTAACCCAGGAATGATAGACAGCAGGGCTGCTTTACTAGGTTGTTGCTTTTCCATAATAACTCCTTTCATAGGATACTGGTTTCTAGATAAAACCTAAACTATTTGTGTTTTTGTTGATAAATTCAAAGGGGGATTTGATTTCCACCCCCCTTGAACAAATTTCTTATTCACCAAATTTTTGTTTGATTGTTTCTTTGATCAATGTTACAGCATCGTTTGCAGCTGTCTTAGCATCTTTCTTACCGCTTACAGCTTCAAACAACATTGTTTTAGCTGGGTCCCAAACAGCTGACATTTGAGAGATGTTTGGCATTGGTTGAGCGTTCTTGAACTGTTTGATAACAGCTGTTGTCAACTCATCGTTTTTACCTTCAGCGTATGAACGAGCTTCAGTGTTAGCTGGGATTTCATTAGTTTTATCGTAGAAGGCTTTTTGTTGTTCAGTTGAAACAAGGAAGTCTACAAATTTTTGAGCAGCTTCAAGGTTCTTAGTGCTTGATGGGATGATCCAAGCTTTACCACCACCAAATGCTGCGTAGTCTTTTCCGTTTGGAAGAGTTGGGATAGTTGCAACACCGTAGTTTACTTTAGCGTCTTTGAAGGCTTGAGCTTTCCAAGGTCCATCGATGATAGCAGCTGTTTTACCTTCTTGGAATTGAGTTTGGATTAGGTTTCCAGCTCCTTCAGTATCTTGCATACCTTTAGGCCATTTTTCATACCAAGTTTTAGCGTATTCTACACCTTTGATAGCGCCGTCGTTTGCAAGACCGATGTCTTTAGCGTCTTTACCGTTTTGTCCGAATACGTAACCGCCGTTACCAGCAAGAAGTCCGTATGCAAAGTAGAAGTTTGTCCAGTCAGCTAGGAAAGCAGAAGTTTTCCCATCTTCTCCAGCGAATGCGTATTTGCTATCTTTAGCAAGGTTTTCCAAGTCAGCAAATGTTTTTGGAGCTTCTTTTACCAAGTCTTTGTTGTAGTACATAACAAGTGACTCGATAACGGCAGGAGCACCGTAAACTTTACCGTCAGCAGCTGTTACAAGAGATTTAGTTTTATCATCTGTTTTAGCACCGTCGCTCAATTTCACTTCTGAAAGTTGTCCGTCAGTACCAAGGCTACCTACACGGTCGTATGGAGCCATCATAACGTCAGGAGCTTGACCTGATTGGTTGTCAAGAGAAAGTTTGTCAAGCCCACCCATTTGGTCACCAGATTTGATGTTAACTGTTGTTCCTGATTGTTCTTTATAAGCTTTAGCTACTGTTTCAGCATAAGCTTTGTATTGGTCCTCAACGTAAAGAGTGATTTCTTTCGCTTCAGATGAACCAGAATCAGCAGGTTTATCAGCAGTTTTGCTTCCGCAAGCTACCAAAAGCAAGCTAGCAAGTGTAGCAGTTCCAAGCACAGCAGCGCTCTTCATGAATTTAGATGACATAGTGTATTCCTCCTAAAGAATAACAAATTTTATAATGAGGAAACGCAAACGTTTTCCTTTATGGGACTAGTATAGCACAAATAGAAAACGGTTGCAAGTGTTTTTTGTAAAAATTTTAAAAAAATTTCACGGGAATGGTAAGCGGTTTATTTGTTTATAATAGAAGAAAAGTCGGAAAATATATTTTCATGATTTTACTGAAATTATTTAGGGAAACGATTGCCTAGATTTTGAACAAAAAATAAATTGCTCTAGACCAAAAGTAGGCTAAGTTAGGCCTTCTATTTGTAGTTGAAGAAGATTTTGTAAATAGAAAAGAAAAATGTATATGTATACATAAAGAAGGACAAGTTTTTTTAAAAAAATAATCAAAAAGTTTTTTAAAAACGCTTGCAATTATTCCAAAAATAAAGTATACTTATCTTAACGCAAACGTTTGCGCCCAAAAATGAAAATTTAAACTACAAATACACGAGGTGTTGTTTATGAAAAAACGTCAAAGTGGTGTGTTGATGCACATCTCTTCTCTCCCAGGAGCCTACGGAATCGGGTCATTTGGTCAAAGTGCTTACGACTTCGTTGATTTCTTGGTCCGTACAAAACAACGTTACTGGCAAATCCTTCCATTAGGAACAACTAGTTACGGAGATTCTCCTTACCAATCTTTCTCAGCCTTTGCAGGAAATACTCATTTTATCGATTTGGATATCTTGGTGGAGCAAGGTTTGTTGGAAGCAAGTGACCTTGAAGGAGTTGACTTTGGTAGCGATGCGTCTGAAGTTGACTATGCTAAAATCTACTATGCACGTCGTCCTCTTTTAGAAAAAGCGGTGAAACGTTTCTTTGAAGTCGGAGATGTTAAAGATTTTGAGAAATTTGCTCAAGACAACCAATCATGGCTTGAGCTCTTTGCTGAGTATATGGCTATCAAAGAGCATTTTGACAATCTTGCTTGGACTGAATGGCCAGATGCTGATGCTCGCGTTCGTAAAGCTTCAGCACTTGAAAGCTATCGTGAGCAATTGGCAGACAAGTTGGTTTACCACCGTGTGACTCAATACTTCTTCTTCCAACAATGGTTGAAATTGAAAGCTTACGCTAACGACAACAACATCGAAATCGTTGGAGACATGCCAATCTACGTAGCGGAAGATTCAAGCGATATGTGGGCAAATCCACATCTCTTCAAGACAGATGTCAACGGTAAGGCAACTTGTATCGCAGGATGCCCACCAGATGAGTTTTCTGCAACTGGTCAGCTTTGGGGGAACCCAATCTATGACTGGGAAGCAATGGATAAAGACGGCTACAAATGGTGGATTGAACGCTTGCGTGAAAGCTTCAAAATCTACGATATCGTTCGTATCGACCACTTCCGTGGTTTCGAATCTTACTGGGAAATCCCTGCTGGTTCCGATACAGCAGCACCTGGTGAGTGGGTGAAAGGTCCGGGCTACAAGCTTTTTGCAGCCGTTAAGGAAGAACTTGGTGAGCTAAACATCATCGCAGAAGACCTTGGTTTCATGACAGACGAAGTTATCGAATTGCGTGAACGTACTGGCTTCCCAGGAATGAAGATTCTTCAATTTGCCTTCAACCCAGAAGACGAAAGTATCGATAGCCCACACTTGGCACCTGCTAACTCAGTTATGTACACAGGAACACACGATAACAACACGGTCCTTGGTTGGTACCGTAACGAGATCGATGATGCGACTCGTGAGTACATGGCTCGCTATACTAACCGTAAAGAATACGAAACAGTGCCACACGCTATGCTTCGTACAGTCTTTTCATCAGTTAGCTTCATGGCAATTGCAACTATGCAAGATTTGCTAGAATTGGATGAGACAGCTCGTATGAACTTCCCATCTACCCTTGGTGGAAACTGGTCTTGGCGTATGACTGAAGATCAATTGACACCAGCCGTCGAGGAAGGCTTACTTGACTTGACAACAATCTATCGACGAATTAATGAAAATTTGGTAGAATTAAAGAAATAATACAATATCAGGAGACACCTTAAACATGTTATCACTACAAGAATTTGTACAAAATCGTTACAATAAAACCATTGCAGAATGTAGCAATGAAGAGCTTTACCTTGCTCTTCTTAACTACAGCAAGCTTGCAAGCAGCCAAAAACCAGTTAACACTGGTAAAAAGAAAGTTTACTATATCTCAGCTGAGTTCTTGATTGGTAAACTCTTGTCAAACAACTTGATCAACCTTGGTCTTTACGACGATGTCAAAAAAGAACTTGCTGCTGCAGGTAAAGACTTGATCGAAGTTGAAGAAGTTGAATTGGAACCATCTCTTGGTAATGGCGGTTTGGGACGTTTGGCTGCCTGCTTTATCGACTCAATTGCGACTCTTGGTTTGAACGGTGACGGTGTTGGTCTTAACTACCACTTTGGTCTTTTCCAACAAGTTCTTAAAAACAACCAACAAGAAACAATTCCAAATGCATGGTTGACAGAGCAAAACTGGTTGGTTCGCTCAAGCCGTAGCTACCAAGTACCATTTGCAGACTTTACTTTGACATCAACTCTTTATGATATTGATGTTACTGGTTATGAAACAGCAACTAAAAACCGTTTGCGTTTGTTTGACTTGGATTCAGTTGATTCTTCTATTATTAAAGATGGTATCAACTTTGACAAGACAGATATCGCTCGTAACTTGACTCTCTTCCTTTACCCAGATGATAGTGACCGTCAGGGTGAATTGCTCCGTATCTTCCAACAATACTTCATGGTTTCAAATGGTGCACAATTGATCATCGACGAAGCAATCGAAAAAGGAAGCAACTTGCATGACCTTGCTGACTATGCCGTTGTACAAATCAACGATACTCACCCATCAATGGTTATCCCTGAATTAATCCGTCTTTTGACTGCACGTGGTATCGAGCTTGACGAAGCAATCTCAATCGTTCGTAGTATGACTGCCTACACTAACCACACAATCCTTGCTGAAGCCCTTGAAAAATGGCCTCTTGAATTCTTGCAAGAAGTGGTTCCTCACTTGGTACCAATCATTAAAGAATTGGACCGTCGCGTGAAAGCAGAATACAAAGATCCAGCTGTTCAAATTATCGATGAGAGCGGTCGTGTTCACATGGCTCACATGGATATCCACTACGGATACAGTGTTAACGGGGTAGCAGCACTTCATACTGAAATCTTGAAAAATTCTGAGTTGAAAGCTTTCTACGACCTTTACCCAGAAAAATTCAACAACAAAACAAACGGTATCACTTTCCGTCGTTGGCTCATGCATGCTAACCCAAGCTTGTCTCACTACTTGGATGAGATTCTTGGAGACGGTTGGCACCATGAAGCAGATGAGCTTGAAAAACTTTTGTCTTATGAAGACAAAGCAGCTGTCAAAGAAAAATTGGAAAGTATCAAGGCTCACAACAAACGTAAATTGGCTCGTCACTTGAAAGAACACCAAGGTGTGGAAATCAATCCAAACTCTATCTTTGATATCCAAATCAAACGTCTTCACGAGTACAAACGCCAACAAATGAACGCTTTGTACGTGATCCACAAATACCTTGACATCAAAGCTGGGAACATCCCTGCTCGCCCAATCACAATCTTCTTTGGTGGTAAAGCAGCTCCAGCCTACACAATCGCTCAAGACATTATCCACTTGATTCTTTGCATGTCAGAAGTTATTGCTAACGATCCTGCAGTAGCTCCACACTTGCAAGTAGTTATGGTTGAAAACTACAACGTTACTGCAGCAAGCTTCCTTATCCCAGCATGTGATATCTCAGAACAAATCTCACTTGCTTCTAAAGAAGCTTCAGGTACTGGTAACATGAAATTCATGTTGAACGGAGCTTTGACTCTTGGTACTATGGACGGTGCTAACGTGGAAATCGCTGAGTTGGTTGGCGACGAAAACATCTACATCTTTGGTGAAGATTCAGAAACTGTTATCGACCTTTACGCAAAAGCAGCTTACAAATCAAGCGAATTCTACGCTCGTAAAGCTATCAAACCATTGGTTGACTTCATCGTTAGCGATGCAGTTCTTGCAGCTGGAAACAAAGAGCGCTTGGAACGTCTTTACAATGAATTGATCAACAAAGACTGGTTCATGACTCTTCTTGACTTAGAAGATTACATCAAAGTCAAAGAGCAAATGTTGGCTGACTACGAAGACCGTGACGCATGGTTGGACAAAGTTATCGTTAACATTTCTAAAGCAGGATTCTTCTCATCTGACCGTACAATCGCTCAGTATAACGAAGATATCTGGCACTTGAACTAAGATACAAGTTTATACTAATACATTTTGTAAAAAAGCGAGTTTCGATTGAAATTCGCTTTTTTAAATGCTGTGGATTTGGGTCAATCTTGTCTTAAAAGAAGAGAAAGCATAGACGTATTGAAGGTTTAACACTCTCTTTCAATCTTATGCTTCTTTGCAGTTGTTTACCTCATATTTCTTGTATTCGCTTACATAAAGTATTATAATATGATTGTAGGAAAGAAGGTGTTTTTATGTGGAAAAAATATTTTTCAAAATATAGATGGACTGATTTATTTTGGATTTTATTTATCATTTTGACCTGCCTCTATATAGGTAATCACGATTTGTTTCCTCTCAATCATCAAGAAATCTCTTTTCGTGGTAGCATTTGGGGTTTGGTACTGGCCCTATATCACTTACTGTTTATTGATAAGTTTGTTATCTCGAATCGAAAATAAAGTTTAGGGCTATGCTTGACTGTGTACCTTTAGGATTGATTTTTGGGGGAAGATTTTGTCTCTATTATTTATTATTTTAAATTTGTTTATCTTGTACAAGATCTATTCTTTGAGACGGGAGAAATCGAAATACTTGATTTATACGGCCTATATCATATTTGGGGTAAATGTACTATATGGTATTCAATGGTTATTAAAAGAACTGATTTCAAAGATTTCCACTTAATATGTATGGAAACTATAACAAAATGCATAAGATTAAGGTTTTTGAGTACCTGTTCTTATGCGTTTTTGTAATATTGAAGATTCTAAGTAAGTTTTCTACTTTTGCGAAGTCTAGTTTACAATGCTTTCCCAACCAGAATCTCAGCCTCAATGGTAATCTCTGTCAGTTGGCTCCAGTCAATCTTGGTTTGGTCGATGTGAAAGAGTAGGGGCGTCATGCTGAGTAGGGCTTGGAGTTGCTCTACTGTGATAGTCTTAGTCAGAGAGGCCGTTTGACTAGATAGGATGGTAAAGTGTTCTTGGAAATGATTTTTGATATCTTGGTTGGAATAGTCCTTGTTTGTCAACTGGTCTTGTACCTTCTGACGGATTTCCTTGAGGTGATTTTTAGTTGGAATAACCTTTATCAAGATACCGTCTTTGGATAAAACGCGACGAAATTCTCCATAGTTGGCAGACGAAAAGATATCAAGCAGAATGTCCATGCTGGCGTCTGTTATAGGAAGACGAGCTAGGTCGCCAACGAACCAATTGACTGCCCAGTTTGGTTCACTCTTGGCAGCGATTTGGACGGAATCTTTGGAAATATCAAAGGCATAGAAGGTTTTGTCAGGATGACTTTCTTGGAGCTTGCGAGAATAGAATCCTTCACCACAACCAATATCCAAGACAGTTTTTGCGGACGGATTAGTTGCTAGTAAGTCCGAAATATCTTCTAAAATAGCCTGATAAAATCCAGCTTCTAGGATTTGTTGACGGTTTTGAAAATTTTCCTTGTCATAGTTAGCAGATTGCTTGATTTGAGGGGCTAGATTGACATAGCCGAATTTCGCCAAGTCAAAAGAATGGCGATTGTTGCATTTAAGACTGCTCTCTACCAGAGTCAGATTTTCTTGACAGATAGGGCAGGCAAAGGCAGTCGCAGAAGCAAAACGCTGGAGTTTGGGTTTGAGATTTGTATTCATAGTTTAAGTGTATCAAAAGAGGCAAATGAAAGCAACTTTAGGAGTAAGTAGATGGGAGATTCAGTAGAAATAAAACTAATACTCTTCGAAAATCAAATTCAAACCACGTCAACGTCGCCTTGCCGTAGGTATGGTTACTGACTTCGTCAGTTCTATCTACAACCTCAAAGCAGTGCTTTGAGCAACCTGCGGCTAGTTTCCTAGTTTGCTCTTTGATTTTCATTGAGTATAATTCTCCAATTTATAAAATGAAATTGCTTTTATATCTAAATTGCTATATAATAATGATAAGGAGGAAATAAGTATGTTAAAAGAAGTACTAACCGTTGCAAAAGTTGCGAAAAAATCATCACTCTTTTTGGGTGGTGTCGCATTTGGTACCCTTGGTTTGAAAATCTTAGCAAGTAAGGAAGCTAAAAAAGGTTATTCTAAAGCTTTGGCTAAGGCTTACAAGTTGAAAGACGGGCTAGATGCATCTGTTTCTGTTGTGAAACAACATGGAGACGATGTCTTGCAAGATGCCAAATATTTGTACGAGCAAGAGAAAAAAGAAGAGCAATTAGATAGCCTTATAGGAGAATAATATGTCTTTTAAAGTGCTACATAGAGGATACCAACATATCCGACTATCATCTTCTTTTTCACTCACCTTGGATATTCAAGACTATCTTCGTTCCTTGGCGAGAGATGAAAAGGGGATTGAGTCTATCCAGTTTTACATGGATCAACAGCACTTTACTCTACGCATAAAAGAAGGCTTTTCTGTATTAGATAATGCAGAAGCCTTTTTAAAAAGAATTGATAAAGGGAAAGTTTCTGAGTTGATGACTCTTCCCATTCGTAGAGAAGAGAGAGCTTATTCTATTGTTTCAGGTGCAGCGATTAAGCGTATACTTTTTCGTAGTTTTGTGCCGTATCCTATTCGCTATATATGGACTTGTTATCAGGCCTTTGGCTATATTAGAGAAGCCTATCAAACACTAGCGCGTAAGGAACTAACGATGGAGGTTTTGGACTGTTCGGCGATTTTATTGTCCTTGTTTATGAACCAATCCAAGACAGCTAGCAATATCATGTTTATGCTTGATTTGGGGAATCATTTAGATCAGTGGTCCTTGAAAAAAACGGCAACAGATTTAGAACAAAGCCTTCTTGCAAAAGAGAGCGATGTATTCCTAGTACAGGGCGATACGGTTGTTAGTATCAAGAGTTCCGATGTTCAAATAGGAGATGTCTTGGTCCTATCTCAAGGAAATGAAATTCTGTTTGATGGACAAGTAGTTTCAGGTTTAGGTATGGTCAACGAAAGTTCCTTGACGGGAGAGAGTTTTCCAGTTGAAAAAAGAGAGTCTGATTTGGTTTGTGCAAATACAGTATTAGAAACTGGAGAGTTGCGCATTCGTGTAACCGATAATCAGATGAACAGCCGGGTTTTACAACTGATTGAGTTGATGAAGAAATCTGAAGAAAACAAGAAAACGAAACAACGCTATTTCATCAAAATGGCGGACAAGGTCGTCAAATATAATTTCTTGGGGGCTGGGCTAACTTACCTATTGACAGGTTCTTTTTCTAAGGCTATTTCTTTCCTATTAGTCGATTTCTCCTGCGCTTTGAAAATTTCTACTCCGGTAGCTTATTTGGCAGCTATCAAGGAGGGGTTGAATCGTGAAATGGTGATTAAGGATGGGGATGTTCTGGAGAAATATCTGGAAGTTGATACTTTCTTGTTTGATAAGACGGGAACAATCACAACTAGTTATCCGATAGTTGAAAAGGTGTTACCTTTTGGGGACTATAGTGAGGAAGATATTCTCAGAATCAGTGCCTGTCTTGAGGAACACATTTATCATCCTATTGCTAATGCCATCGTCAAGCAAGCTGAGATAGAGGGGATTGAACATGAGGAAATGCATGGGAAACTCCAATATATCGCAAGTAAGGGGATCAAATCTCATATAGATGGGCAACCAGTTCTTATTGGGAATTATGTCTTGATGCAGGATGAGCAGATTCATATCAGTTCAGAACAAAATGCTTTAATTGAAGAGTACAAGAGTCACTACAATCTCTTGTTCTTGGCTTATCAGAATGAATTGATTGGAATGTTCTGCATCCATACTCCTTTGAGAAAAGAAGCAAAAGCAGCCTTGGAGAAACTTAAGGCACAAGGGAAAAAATTGATTCTGGCAACAGGGGATACCCTGGTTAGAACAGAGGAATTAGTCAAGGATTTGCCCTTTGATCAGGTCTATACAGACTTGAAACCTGATGGGAAATTTGAGCTAGTAGAGGAACTGCAGAAAGCAGGTCACACTATTTTGATGGTTGGAGATGGATTGAATGACTCAGCGGCTCTAACCCTATCAGATATCGGTGTGGTGATGAATGAGAGTGCAGATATTTCTAAGCAGATGAGCGATATCTTATTGTTAGATAATCGCTTGGATTTCTTCCAAGAGTTGGATTCGCTATCATCATCTTTGCAAACACTCATTAAGAAGAATATTCAAGATACCGTTGTCGTAAATAGTAGTTTGATTGGCTTTGGCTTGTTTAATTGGCTCAGTCCTTCAAATCTCTCTATCTTACATAATCTAACAACCTTACGCATAGTCCTGCGTAGCCTGTCTATTAAGCCTAGATAGATGTGCTTATCAACAACAAAAAGGAGTTACCTTTCTCGAGGGTAACTCCTTTTTTTATAGGTAAATGTTGAATAGTTTAGTAAGTCAATACAAAATATTTTTTCTTTCCACGACGGATAACAGTCAGTTCGTTCTCTAACTTATCTGCGTCACTCAAGATATAGTCAAGGTCTTGGATGCGGTCACCGTTTACGTAGATAGCTCCGTTTTGGACGTCTTCACGGGCTTGGCGTTTGGAGTTAACCACACCAGATGAGACGAGCAGTTCTACGATATTGTGGTTTTCATCTGCTTGAACTTGGTAGTTTGGTACACCACGAAGTCCTTGTTTGAGCTCTTTGACAGAAAGGTTTTTGATGTTTCCTGCAAAGAGTTGTTCAGTGATGTTGAGGGCTTCTTTGTAGGCTTCTTCTCCGTGAACAAGGGTTACGACTTCACGAGCCAAGACTTTTTGAGCCAAGCGTTCGTGTGGAGCTGCTTCAAACTGTTTACGGATGTCTTTAATCTCATCAAGTGACAAGAAAGTAAAGATTTTCAAGAAGCGAACAGCGTCTGCGTCCATAACGTTCATCCAAAATTGGTACATTTCGTATGGAGAAGTCTTTTCAGGATTGAGCCAGACTGCGTTTCCTTCTGATTTACCAAATTTCTTACCAGTTGCATCTGTGATCAGTGGAACAGTGATAACGTGACCAGTTTTATCAGCCTTACGACGAAGCAATTCAGTACCAGCTGTCATATTTCCCCACTGGTCAGAACCACCGATTTGTAGCGTCACATTGTGGTCTTGGTTCAGGACGAAGAAGTCGTAACCTTGCATGATTTGGTAAGCAAACTCAGTGTAAGAAATTCCTGTTTCGATCCGTTTTTTCACAGACTCCTTGCTCATCATGTAGTTGACAGTGAAGTATTTTCCGATATCACGGAGGAAGTCAATGAAGCTGATGCTGCCAAACCAGTCGTAGTTGTTGACCATGACAGCTTTATTTTCACCATTTTCAAAATCAAGAAAGCGAGAAAGTTGTCCTTGGATAGACTTGACCCAGCCATCTACTGTGTCTTTTGTTTGGAGACTACGTTCAGCATCTTTGAAGGACGGATCTCCGATGAGACCTGTAGCACCGCCAACGAGCGCATAAGGTTTGTGACCTGCTAGCTGCAAGCGACGACTTGTCAAGATTGCGACAAGGTGGCCTAGGTGAAGGCTGTCAGCAGTTGGATCGTAGCCAGTATAATAAGAAACTTGACCTTCTTCTAGGGCTTTACGCAAAGCTTCTTCATCAGTCGTTTGAAAAATCAAACCACGCTCTTTTAGCTCATCAAAAATGTGCATGTGTCTTTTCTCCTTTTTAAAATTATTGTTTCTAACTATTGTATCACAAACTTGGGCAATAGCCTAGCAGAATAGGGAAGAAAGTGGCTATTTTATTGAAAGTTTCCCTTTTGTGGTATAATAGATAGAGTGAGGAAATCCATGCAAAATCAATTAAATGAATTAAAACGAAAAATGCTGGAATTTTTCCAGCAAAAACAAAAAAATAAAAAATCAGCTAGACCTGGCAAGAAAGGTTCAAGTGCCCAAAAATCTAAATCCCTAGGTAGGCCAGCCATTTTTCCAGCTATTTTACTGAGTATAAAGGCCCTATTTAACTTACTCTTTGTGCTCGGTTTTCTAGGAGGAATGTTGGGAGCTGGGATTGCTTTGGGGTACGGGGTGGCCTTGTTTGACAAGGTACGGGTGCCTCAGACAGAAGAATTGGTACATCAGGTCAAGGACATCTCTTCTATTTCAGAGATTACCTATGCGGATGGGACGGTGATTGCTTCCATAGAGAGTGATTTGTTGCGCACTTCTATCTCATCTGAGCAAATTTCGGAAAATCTGAAAAAGGCTATCATTGCGACGGAAGACGAACACTTTAAAGAACATAAGGGTGTAGTGCCCAAGGCGGTGATTCGTGCGACCTTGGGGAAATTTGTAGGTTTGGGTTCCTCTAGTGGGGGTTCAACTTTGACCCAGCAACTGATTAAACAGCAGGTGGTTGGGGATGCGCCGACATTGGCTCGTAAGGCGACAGAGATTGTGGATGCTCTTGCCTTGGAACGTGCCATGAATAAGGATGAGATTTTAACGACCTATCTCAATGTGGCTCCCTTTGGCCGAAATAATAAGGGGCAGAATATTGCAGGAGCTCAGCAGGCAGCTGAGGGGATTTTCGGTGTGGATGCCAGCCAGTTGACTGTTCCTCAAGCAGCATTTTTAGCAGGACTTCCACAGAGTCCCATTACCTATTCTCCTTATGAAAATACTGGGAAGTTGAAGAGTGATGAAGACTTAGAAATAGGCTTGAGACGGGCTAAGGCAGTTCTTTACAGTATGTATCGTACAGGTGCCTTAAGCAAAGACGAGTATTCTCAATATAAGGATTACAATCTTAAACAGGACTTTCTCCCTTCAGCTACAGTCACAGGTGTGTCACGAGGCTATTTATACTTTACAGCCTTGGCAGAAGCTCAGGAACGTATATATGATTATCTAGTTCAGAGAGACAATGTCTCCGCTAAGGAGTTGAAAAATGAGGCAACTCAGAAGTTTTATCGCGATTTGGCATCCAAGGAAATTGAAAATGGTGGTTATAAAATTACTACTACCATAGACCAGAAAATTCATTCTGCTATGCAAAGTGCGGTTGCTGACTATGGCTATCTTTTAGACGATGGAACAGGTCGTGTAGAAGTAGGGAATGTCCTGATGAACAACCAAACAGGTGCTATTCTAGGCTTTGTAGGTGGTCGTAATTATCAAGAAAATCAAAATAATCATGCCTTTGATACCAAACGTTCGCCAGCTTCTACTACCAAGCCTTTGCTGGCCTACGGTATTGCTATTGACCAGGGCTTGATGGGAAGCGAAACGATTCTATCTAACTATCCAACAAACTTTGCTAATGGCAATCCGATTATGTATGCTAATAGTAAGGGAACAGGAATGATGACCTTGGGAGAAGCTCTGAACTATTCATGGAATATCCCTGCTTACTGGACCTATCGCATGCTTCGTGAAAAGGGTGTTGATGTCAAGGGTTATATGGAAAAGATGGGCTACGAGATTCCTGAGTACGGTATTGAGAGCCTGCCGATGGGTGGTGGTATTGAAGTCACAGTTGCCCAGCATACCAATGGCTATCAGACCCTAGCAAATAATGGTCTATATCATAAAAAACACGTGATTTCTAAAATTGAAGCAGCAGATGGTAGAGTGGTGTATGAGTATCAGGATAAACCAGTTCAAGTCTATTCAAAAGCTACTGCGACAATTATGCAGGGATTGCTGCGAGAAGTTCTATCCTCTCGTGTGACAACAACCTTCAAGACGAATCTGACTTCTTTAAATCCTACTCTGGCTAATGCAGATTGGATTGGGAAGACTGGTACAACCAACCAAGACGAAAATATGTGGCTCATGCTTTCGACACCTAGATTAACCCTAGGTGGCTGGATTGGGCATGATGATAATCATTCACTGTCACGTAGAGCAGGTTATTCCAATAACTCTAATTACATGGCTCATCTGGTAAATGCGATTCAGCAAGCCTCCCCAAACATTTGGGGAAACGAGCGCTTCGCTTTAGATCCTAGTGTCGTAAAATCCGAAGTCTTGAAATCAACAGGTCAAAAACCAGGGAAGGTTTCTGTTGAAGGAAAAGAGGTAGAGGTCACAGGTTCGACTGTTACCAGCTATTGGGCTAATAAGGCAGGAGCGCCAACGACCAGTTATCGCTTTGCTATTGGTGGAAGTGATGCGGATTATCAGAATGCTTGGTCTAGCATCGTGGGGAGTCTACCAACTTCATCAAGCTCCAGCAGTTCAAGTGGTAGTTCTAGCGATAGCAGTAACTCAAGTGCTACACGACCTTCTTCTTCAAGGACGAGACGATAAGTTCTATAAACTGTGCTAAATGAAGTGGCTAATCAATGGATTGCCACTTTTTTCTTTTTTCCTTTCGTGTTACAATAAAGGTATGAATCAGTATCAGAAAAAGATTATTAAAGGAACCATTTATTCGCTTCTATCCGGCTTAATATGGGGAATCTGTGGAATTTTAGGAGAATATTTCTTTACCCATTATCAAGTGTCCTCTGGCTGGATTACCTCTATGCGTTTGACACTGGCAGGGAGTCTTGTGCTCATTTGGTCAGCAATGCAATTAAAATCGCAAGTGCTAGATATTTGGCGAGATAAGAAAAATTACCTGCCCTTTTTGGCCTATGCTATTTTGGGGATTTTTTCAGTCCAGTATTTTTTCTACCTCTGCGTAGAATATTCAAATGCAGCGACAGCAACTATTTTACAGTTTATTAGCCCTGTCTTTATCCTCTTTTACAATCGCTTGGTTTATCAAAAACGAGCGTCAAAAAGCGCTATTTTCTATGTTTTGGTTGCCATGCTGGGTGTTTGCTTGATGGCGACAAAGGGAGATCTCTCTCAGTTATCCATGACACCGCTAGCACTTGTGACGGGTTTGCTGAGTGCCATGGGGGTTATGTTTAATGTTATCTTGCCCCAACCTTTTGCTAAGCGCTATGGTTTTGTACCCACGGTTGGGTGGGGGATGATTTTGGCAGGTTTATTTAGCAATGTTCTCTCGCCGGTTTATCAGCTTTCCTTTACTCCTGATATTTGGAGTATCTTGATTTGTCTCATTATCGCTTTCTTTGGGACGGCTTTTGCTTTTTTTATTTCCATGAAGGCTGTGTCCTTGGTTTCTCCTTTGGTGGTTTCCGTTATCAGTGCCAGTGAACCCCTCTCTTCTGCCCTGCTGAGTGTTTTGTTTTTAGGCTTGGTAGTGGATTGGTCCCTTCTTCTAGCAATGACCTTGATTATTTTACCTATGATTTTCCTATCGGTAGAAGAAGCGAAAGAAAGTAAATAAAAAAGCTTTTCTTAATTCTAAAAGTGTGCTATACTAGAATAGTCAATAAAACACGGGGAGATAGTTGTGAAGAGTGTTTTTAGGTTGTATCGGTAGGGGCTTGCTTTTACCGACAGCACGTTTTATCTCACATCCCTAAAAATCATACCTAAAAACAAACAAAAAGGCTTCAAATTTGAGGCCTTTTTTGGTAGAATAGGTATCATTAAAATGAACTAGGAGGCGCCTATGACTGCTACAAAAATGAACGCACAAGAAATTATCCAATTTATCGCCAATGCTGAAAAGAAAACCAGTGTGAAAGTAACATTTGAGGGACAACTCGCAATTGCTGTACCTAGCTCTGTTGTCAAACTAGGAAATGTTCTATTCGGAGACTGGAAGGACGTGGCTCCGCTTCTCGACGGTTTGGTAGAAAATCAAGACTATGTTGTTGAGCAAGATGCTCGTAATTCCGCAGTTCCTTTGCTAGATAAACGTGCTATCAATGCTCGTATTGAGCCGGGTGCTGTTATCCGTGACCAGGTTGAAATTGGTGACAATGCTGTTATCATGATGGGAGCAGTTATCAATATCGGTGCTGAAATTGGTGCAGGAACTATGATTGACATGGGGGCTATCCTTGGTGGCCGTGCTATTGTTGGAAAAAACAGTCACGTTGGTGCAGGTGCCGTTCTTGCAGGTGTGATTGAGCCAGCTAGCGCAGAACCAGTCCGTGTTGGAGATAATGTTCTTATCGGCGCTAATGCAGTGGTTATCGAAGGGGTCCAAATCGGTAGTGGTTCAGTTGTCGCAGCAGGAGCTATTGTTACCCAAGATGTCCCAGAAAACGTGGTGGTAGCAGGTGTTCCAGCTCGTATCATCAAAGAGATTGATGCCCAAACCCAACAAAAAACAGCGCTAGAGGATGCGCTTCGTACCTTGTAATTTGTAAAAGAAAAATAGAGGCGGGACCCTTTTTCCAGCCTCTTTCTGCTATATAGGAGGATAGATAGATGTTAGATTTGATTCAGACTAGACGAGATTTGCACCAGATTCCAGAGATTGGCTTGGAGGAGTTCAAGACTCATGCTTATTTGCTAGATGTGATTGAGAAATTGACTGCAGGCAAGGACTTTGTTCAAGTTCGTACTTGGCGGACAGGTATTTTGGTTTACTTGCAGGGAAGTCAGCCAGAGCGTACTATTGGTTGGAGAACAGATATTGATGGTCTGCCGATCATCGAGCAAACAGGCCTTCCTTTCGTCTCTCAGCACCAAGGTCGTATGCATGCTTGTGGCCATGATTTCCACATGACTATTGCTTTGGGCTGTCTTGAGCGAGCCCTTGAGGAGCAACCAAAGAATAATCTGCTCTTTCTGTTTCAGCCTGCTGAAGAAAATGAAGCTGGTGGCATGCTCATGTATGAAGATGGCGCTTTTGGAGACTGGTTGCCAGACCAGTTTTATGGCCTCCATGTTCGGCCAGATTTGAAGGTTGGACAGATTGCGACTAATACTCATACACTCTTTGCAGGAACTTGCGAGGTGAAGATCCGTTTCAAAGGCAAAGGTGGCCACGCAGCTTTTCCACATGAAGCTAATGACGCTTTGGTGGCGGCTAGTTACTTTGTGACCCAGGTGCAGTCAGTGGTTAGCCGCAATGTCAACCCAATCGAGGGAGCAGTAGTGACCTTTGGTCTTTTCCAAGCCGGAACCACCAACAATGTCATCACAGATACAGCCTTTTTGCATGGAACTATTCGGGCCTTGACACAGGACATGAGTCTCTTGGTGCAAAAGCGGGTCAAAACAGTTGCAGAAGGAGTTGCAGCTGCCTTTGATATGGAAGTTGAAGTGGAACTCAAACAAGGTGGTTATCTGCCTGTTGAGAACAATCCAGCCTTGGCGCGTGAACTGATGGATTTCTTTGAAGAAAAAGAGGGAATTGAGTTGATTGATATCGAGCCTGCTATGACAGGTGAGGACTTTGGTTATCTTCTTTCGAAGGTAGATGGCGTTATGTTCTGGCTGGGTATCGATAGTCCCTACGCCCTTCATCATCCTCAGATGAGCCCCAAGGAAGAGGCACTAGCTATTGGGGTTGATGCGGTCTCTAGTTTCCTGAAAAAGAAGGCAGTAGAGTAGAGGGCTTGTCTATGAAAGCAGAATTACGCAAGCAAGTCTTGCAAGAAATGAAGGCGATATCTCAAGAGCAAAAACAGGCTATGGATCAAGCTTTAACGGATCAATTTTTGAAACATCCCTTCTACCAAGAAGCCAAGGTCATCGCAACCTACCTCTCTTTTCCTCATGAGTTTCAAACGCAGGAACTGATTGAGCAGGCGTTGAAGGACGGCAAGAAGGTTCTGATACCCAAAACCTATCCCAAGGGGCGCATGGACTTTGTGGTCTATGATCCACAGCAGTTGGTAAAAACTTCCTTTGGCTTACTGGAACCACAGGGAGATTTGGAAGTGGTGGATGCCTCTCAGATTGATTTGATTCATGTTCCTGGTCTGGCTTTTACGACGGAGGGATATCGGATTGGATACGGTGGAGGTTATTATGACCGCTATCTGAAACATTTTCCTGGTCATACTTTGAGTACGGTTTATCCTTGTCAAATTCAGGACTTTATCCCTGAAAAGCATGATATTCCTGTTCAGGAGGTATTAATTGATGAAGGAAATCTTTGATAGGCGTTACCCTGTGACGAGTTTCTTCCTCTTAGTGACGGCCTTGGTATTTCTACTAATGTTGGTGACTACAGGTGGAAATTTTGACAGGGCGGATACATTATTTCGATTTGGAGCCATGTATGGGCCTGTCATTCGTCTCTTTCCAGAGCAGATTTGGCGTCTCTTCTCTGCCATTTTTGTTCATATTGGGTGGGAGCATTTCATTGTTAATATGCTTTCGCTCTATTATCTTGGTAGGCAAGTAGAGGAGATTTTCGGTTCTAAGCAGTTTTTCTTTCTCTATCTCTTATCAGGAATGATGGGCAATCTATTTGTTTTTGAGTTTAGTCCAAAATCCTTAGCAGCAGGAGCTTCTACTTCTCTCTATGGGCTATTTGCTGCGATTATTGTTCTTCGCTATGCAACTCGTAATCCTTATATCCAGCAGTTGGGGCAATCCTATCTGACACTTTTTGTGGTTAACATTATTGGAAGTGTTCTGATTCCAGGAATCAGCCTAGCAGGCCATATCGGGGGAGCAGTTGGTGCAGCATTTCTAGCAATTATCTTTCCAGTTAGAGGAGAAAGACGGATGTATAGCGCTAGTCAGAGATTGGTAGCGTTAGTCTTGTTCGTAGTACTCGCAGTCTTGCTTCTCTACAAGGGAATGGGAATGTGAAGAAGTTGGAAGACAATTTGTGTAATGAAAAAAGATAAGGAATTTTTCGAACCTTATCTTTTTTGTTTTATACTCAATGAAAATCAGAGAGCAAACTAGGAAGCTAACCGCAGGCTGTACTTGAGTACGGCAAGATGAAGCTAACGTGGTTTGAAGAGATTTTCGAAGAGTATTATTCCTTCTCTGCTAATTCTTTTCCAAGTTGGATGAGGTAATCTTTCAAGTCATCTTTGACTTGTGGGTGCTTGAGGGCGTAGTCAATAGAGGTTTTCATAAAGCCAAACTTATCCCCAACGTCGTAACGAGCTCCTGTAAATTCACGGGCAAAAACACGCTGTGTTTTATTGAGCGTATCAATAGCATCAGTAAGTTGGATTTCATTTCCAGCACCAGGAGTTTGATTTTCTAAGATATCAAAAATTTCAGGTGTGAGTAGATAGCGACCGATGATTGCCAAATCACTTGGTGCATCTTCGGGAGCTGGTTTTTCTACGAAAGTTTCAACACTATAGAGTCCATTACTTCCTTCACCCTGAGGAGCGATAACCCCGTATGATGAAACGTCTTCGTGTGGTACAGGCATGACAGCAATGGTTGATGCGTGTGTCTTTTCGTAATCATTCATCAGTTGTTTTGTCAAAGGAACGGCATTCTCATTTGTGATGTCCATAAGGTCATCACCCAGCATAACAACGAAGGGCTCATTCCCTACAAAAGCTTTGGCTTGTAGGACAGCGTCTCCAAGACCACGAGGGTGAGTTTGGCGAATGAAATGGAGGCGCATACCAGTTGCTTCATCTACCAATTTTAACAAATCCGTTTTGCCTTTTTCCTTAAGATTGTATTCAAGCTCAAAGTTTGAGTCAAAGTGGTCTTCAATAGAACGTTTTGATTTACCAGTGACAACCAGAATATCTTCAATACCAGATTTAAGAGCTTCTTCTACGATAAATTGGATAGTTGGTTTGTCCACAATTGGCAACATTTCTTTAGCAAGTGCTTTGGTTGCTGGTAAAAATCGAGTTCCAAGTCCAGCGGCAGGGATGACTGCCTTTCTAACTTTTGATGTCATAAGAATCCTTTCTTTAGAGGGTTAAGACCACTCATTTTCTGCTTTAAATTCATTGTTCATGATGCCATAAATGGCATCTTTAATATTGGTTCCGTGGTAGATAACTTGGTAAATGGCCTGTGTAATGGGCATATAGACTCCAAGTTCTTGGGCTAGTTCATAGGCTGCTCGGGTCGTTGAAATTCCTTCAATTACCATGCCCATATTGGCTTCTATATCAGCTAGGGATTCTCCACGACCAAGAGCATCTCCGGCTCTCCAGTTACGAGAGTGGATGGAGGTTCCCGTTACGATCAAATCTCCTACACCAGACAAGCCACTATAGGTCAATGGACTGGCACCGAGTGCTACTCCTAAGCGGGTAATTTCTGCCAAGCCTCGAGCGATGATGGCTGCTTTAGCATTGTCACCAAATCCCAAACCATGTAAAGCTCCAGCACCGACAGCAATAATATTTTTAAGAGCACCAGCAGTTTCAACTCCAATAACATCCGTATTGGTATAAAGTCGGAAGTAGTGATTACTAAAGAGTTCTTGAACGTATTGAGCTGTTTGTAAATTTTTAGAAGCAGCAGTGATTAAAGTCAGGTCACGTACAATGGTCTCTTCTGCATGGCTAGGCCCTGAGACAACGACGATATCACTACGGAGATGTTCAGGAATTTCTTCTTCAAGGATGGTTGATAATCGTTTATGGCTATCAGGCTCTAATCCCTTTGAAGCGTGCATGATGATAGCCTTATGGTCCAAGGTTTTTGCAACTTGTTGGGCAACAAGTCGTGTCACTTTTGTTGGGACAACAAACAAAATCGCATCCACATTTTTTAATGCCTCTGCTAAGTCGGTGTAGGCAATGATATTTTCGTCTAGAACGACATCTTTAAAGTAGTGCTTATTAGTATGGTGTGTATTAATTTCATTGATTTGCTCGGGAAGATTTCCCCAAATACGTACCTCGTGTCCATTGTCATTTAAGACTTGTGAAAGGGCAGTTCCCCAAGAACCAGGCCCCAAGACGGCGATGGTTTGTTTTTCCATGTTTTCCTCCTTGATAGAGTTCTCTTTTTATTTTATCACATTCTAGGGGATTTTGCACTTGCATTGCTGGGGAGTGGTGGCTTTGTTACTTGAAAAATACACAAAAACCGAGACGAAGTGATAAACTCTTAGTCTCGGTTTTGATATTCCTTAAAAGAATAGCTAGGTTTATTTCAATTGATCTGTAATGTCTTTTGATAGCAACATTCCTAGGTGATAAGTTTTATTGATGTAAGCAATGACATCATTGATATTTTCAGTTGTGTGAATTTTATCCTTGATGTCAGCCCTAAATGTTTCATCCTTCAAAAGTTGTTCTTGGTAGAGTCTTTGCAGTCTCTCCTTCTCGTACTTATTGAGCAAAAAAAGGAAAACCAAGCTAATCACAACGAGGATATAAGCATATTGGCTCATAGGAAATCTCCCTGTATGGTAAAGAAGTAGTAGTGAATAAATCGATTTAGTGGACCTAAAATAGCAGAACAAGTCAGCAAAACTTGATAAGATTTTTGATAGACCTCTAAACCAAATTACGTATAGGATTTGGTCTTAGTTACTTAGACTGCTTTACAATCAAGTAACTTGAAGATTACGACATGAACCAAACCAAATCGATATTATTGGGTTAGATGAATTAGTGAAGCGTTTAGGTAAGTATCTCTGGTTACGACGTAAAGAAACATAAATCGATAATATTTATGTTTCTTTACTAGTGAAGCGCCTAGCCAAATCTCCGACAGGATTTGGTCTTAATTACTTAGACTGCTTTTTAATCAAGTAACTTGAAGATTACGACATGAACCAAACCAAATCGATATTATTTGGTTTGGTGAATTAGTGAAGCGTTTAGGCAATTCGCCATATAGCGATTGCCGTCAAGAGACTAGGAACTTTAGTTCCAGTCTCTTGTAACGATTTACATCTTCTCTGGCGCCTCTACTCCGAGCAAGCGAAGGGCTTCTTTGAGAACGACTGCGGTTGCGTAGCTGAGGGCTAGACGGCTGTCGCGTTCTGGACTTTCATCCAAGATGCGGGTATGTGCATAGTACTTGTTGAAGGCTTGAGCCAGGCTAATTGCAAATTTAGCAATGATAGAAGGTTCAAAGTTATCCGCCGCACGGTTGATAATACGTGGAAAGTCTTGGATGAGTTTGATGATTTCCCAGCTTTCAGCATCATTCAAGCTATAGTTGCCAGCTGTTTCTGGTTTGAAATCCGCTTTGCGCAAGATAGATTGGATACGAGCGTAGGCGTATTGAACATAAGGTCCAGTTTCCCCCTCGAAGGATACCATAGCCTCTAGGTCGAAGTCGTATCCATTTGTACGGTCGGTCTTGAGGTCATAGAATTTAATGGCTCCAACCCCAACAGCATGCGCTACTTGGTCTTTATTTTCAAGTTCAGGATTTTTAGCTTCAATTTGGGCTTTGGCACGGCTAACAGCCTCTGCAACTGTAGGCTCTAGCAAGATGACATTCCCTTTACGAGTAGAGAGTTTCTTCCCTTCTTTTGTAACCAAACCAAAAGGAACGTGGGTAATGTCGTCACTCCAATCGTAGCCCATCTCTTGCAAAACAGCTTTGAGTTGTTTAAAGTGGGCAGATTGCTCTTGACCAACGACGTAGATAGATTTAGCAAATTGGTATTCGTTTTTACGGTAAAGAGCTGCAGCCAAGTCACGTGTGATGTAGAGAGTTGCACCATCAGATTTTTTGATAAGGGCTGGATGTTCAATTCCATATTTCTCAAGATTCACAACTTGGGCACCTTCTGATTCAACAAGAAGGCCTTTTTCAGAAAGAATGTCTACAACTGCATCCATCTTATCGTTGTAGAAGGCTTCTCCATTGTAGCTGTCAAATTCGACTTGCAATTCATTGTAAAGGCGGTTAAATTCCACCAAACTTTCATCACGGAACCATTGCCAAAGTGCGAGAGCTTCCTCGTCTCCATTTTCAAGTTTACGGAACCATTCGCGTGCTTCTTCATCCAAGCTAGGGTCATTTTCAGCCTCAGCATTGATGCGGACATAGAGTTTAAGAAGTTCATCGATTGGATGAGCTTTTACAGCTTCTTCGTCGCCCCATTTTTTGTAGGCAACAATCAACATCCCAAACTGTTTACCCCAGTCTCCCAAATGGTTGACCTTGACCGTTTGATAACCGATTTTTTGGAAAATATGTGACAAGCTATCTCCGATAACAGTTGAGCGTAGGTGACCAATAGAAAATGGTTTAGCGATATTGGGACTAGACATGTCGATAACAACATTTTCTTGTTTACCAATAGTTTGGTCAGCATAGTGTTCTTTTTCAGTGATAACCGCTTGCAACACTTGAGCAGAAATGGCAGATTTATCAAGGAAAAAGTTGACGTAAGGTCCTGTTGCAACAACCTTTTCAAAGGCTTGGCTATTAATTTTTTCAGCCAGTTCAGCCGCAATCATTTGAGGTGCTTTACGTTCGACTTTTGCAAGAGAAAAAGCAGGAAAAGCAATGTCTCCCATTTCTGAGTTTTTAGGGGTTTCCAGTAAATTTAAAATAGCCTCTTGGTCCAGGCTATCAATGATGCTAGCCAATTCGCTAGCAATCAATTCTTTTGTATTCATTAAGAGCTCCTTTTTGGACTTTTCTACTATTTTATCACAATTTTAAAGAAAGAAGAAAAAATTTTTGAAATCTCCTATTTTTTTGGTATAATATAGTTATAAAAATAGTTATAAATATTCACATAAGAGGATTTTATGAGAAAAAGAGATCGTCATCAGTTAATAAAAAAAATGATTACTGAGGAGAAATTAAGTACACAAAAAGAAATTCAAGATCGGTTGGAGGCACACAATGTCTTTGTGACTCAGACCACCTTGTCTCGTGATTTGCGCGAAATCGGCTTGACCAAGGTCAAGAAAAATGATATGGTGTATTATGTACTAGCAAATGAGACAGAAAAGATTGATTTGGTGGAATTTTTGTCTCATCATTTAGAAGGTGTTGCAAGAGCAGAGTTTACCTTGGTACTTCATACCAAACTGGGAGAAGCCTCTGTTTTGGCAAATATTGTAGATGCAAACAAGGATGAATGGATTTTAGGAACAGTTGCTGGTGCCAATACCTTATTGGTCATTTGTCGAGACCAGCACGTTGCCAAACTCATGGAAGATCGTTTGCTAGATTTGATGAAAGATAAGTAAGGTCTTGGGAGTTGCTCTCAAGACTTATTTTTGACAAGGAGAGACGGAAAATGGCGACAGAAAAGCTATCACCCGGCATGCAACAGTATGTGGATATTAAAAAGCAATATCCAGATGCTTTTTTGCTCTTTCGGATGGGTGATTTTTATGAATTATTTTATGAGGATGCGGTCAATGCTGCGCAGATTCTGGAAATTTCCTTAACGAGTCGCAACAAGAATGCCGACAATCCGATTCCTATGGCGGGTGTTCCCTATCATTCTGCCCAACAGTACATTGATGTCTTGATTGAGCAGGGTTATAAGGTGGCTATCGCAGAGCAGATGGAAGATCCTAAACAAGCAGTTGGGGTTGTGAAACGAGAGGTTGTTCAGGTCATTACGCCAGGAACAGTGGTCGATAGTAGTAAGCCGGACAGTCAGAATAATTTTTTGGTTGCCATAGACCGCGAAGGCAATCAATTTGGCCTAGCTTATATGGACCTGGTGACGGGTGACTTTTATGTGACAGGTCTTTTGGATTTCACGCTGGTTTGTGGGGAAATCCGTAATCTCAAAGCGCGAGAAGTGGTGCTGGGATATGACTTGTCTGAGGAAGAGGAACAAATCCTTTGTCGTCAGATGAATCTGGTACTTTCCTATGAAAAAGAAGGCTTTGAAGACCTTCATTTACTGGATTTACGATTAGCAGCTGTGGAGCAAGCAGCATCTAGTAAGCTACTCCAGTATGTTCATCGAACTCAGATGAGGGAATTGAACCACCTCAAACCTGTTATCCGCTATGAAATCAAGGATTTCTTGCAGATGGATTATGCGACCAAGGCTAGTCTGGATTTGGTTGAAAATGCCCGTTCAGGCAAGAAGCAAGGCAGTCTTTTCTGGCTTTTGGATGAAACCAAAACAGCTATGGGTATGCGGCTCTTGCGTTCTTGGATTCATCGTCCTTTGATTGATAAGGAACGAATCATCCAACGTCAAGAAGTGGTGCAGGTCTTCCTCGACCATTTCTTTGAGCGTAGTGATTTGACAGACAGTCTCAAGGGAGTTTATGATATCGAACGATTGGCTAGTCGGGTTTCTTTTGGCAAAACCAATCCCAAGGATCTCTTGCAGCTGGCGACCACCTTGTCCAGTGTGCCACGGATCCGAGCGATTTTAGAAGGGATGGAGCAACCTGCTCTAGCCTATCTCATCGAACAACTGGATGGAATCCCTGAGTTGGAGAGCTTGATTAGCGCAGCGATTGCTCCTGAAGCTCCTCATGTGATTACGGAAGGTGGTATTATCCGCACTGGATTTGATGAGACTTTAGACAAGTACCGTCGCGTTCTCAGAGAAGGGACTGGTTGGATTGCTGAGATTGAGGCTAAGGAACGCGAAAACTCTGGTATCAGCACGCTTAAGATTGACTACAATAAAAAGGATGGCTACTATTTCCATGTGACCAATTCTCAACTGGGAAATGTACCTGCCCACTTTTTCCGCAAGGCGACGCTGAAAAACTCAGAACGCTTCGGTACCGAGGAATTAGCTCGTATCGAAGGCGACATGCTGGAGGCGCGTGAGAAGTCAGCCACCCTAGAGTATGAAATCTTTATGCGTATCCGTGAGGAAGTCAGCAAGTACATCCAGCGTTTGCAGGCTTTAGCTCAAGGAATTGCGACCGTTGATGTCTTGCAAAGTCTGGCAGTTGTTGCTGAAACCCAGCATTTGATTCGACCTGAATTCGGAGATGATTCGCGAATTGATATCCAGAAAGGGCGTCATGCTGTCGTTGAAAAGGTTATGGGGGCTCAGACCTATATTCCAAATACGATTCAGATGGCAGAAGATACCAGTATTCAACTGATTACAGGGCCAAACATGAGTGGTAAGTCAACCTATATGCGTCAGTTAGCCATGACGGCAGTTATGGCCCAGTTGGGTTCTTATGTGCCAGCAGAAAGCGCCCATTTGCCGATTTTCGATGCCATTTTTACCCGTATCGGAGCAGCAGATGACTTGGTTTCAGGCCAATCAACCTTTATGGTGGAGATGATGGAGGCCAACAATGCCATTTCGCATGCGACCAAGAACTCTCTCATTCTCTTTGATGAATTAGGACGGGGAACTGCAACTTATGATGGTATGGCTCTTGCCCAGTCTATCATCGAATACATTCATGAGCATATCGGAGCCAAGACCCTCTTTGCGACCCACTACCATGAGTTGACTAGTCTGGAGTCTAGCTTGGAACACTTGGTCAATGTTCACGTGGCAACCTTGGAGCAGGATGGGCAGGTCACCTTCCTTCACAAGATTGAACCAGGACCAGCCGATAAATCCTACGGTATCCATGTTGCTAAGATTGCTGGTTTGCCAGCAGATCTCCTAGCAAGAGCGGATAAGATTTTGACTCAGTTAGAGAGTCAAGGTACAGAAAGTCCTGCTCCCATGAGACAAACAAGTGACGTCACTGAACAGATTTCACTCTTTGATACACCTGAAGAGCATCCTATCCTAGCAGAATTGTCTAAACTGGATGTTTACAATATGACACCTATGCAGGCTATGAATGTCTTGGTCGAGTTAAAACAGAAACTATAAAGAGAAAATTACTGGTCATTCTAGCTGTATCAAGGAGACTTCTTTGACAAGTTCCCACTTTTTTGTTAGAATAACATCACACAAACAGAATGAAAAGGAGCTGACGCATTGTCGCTCCCTTTTGTCTATTTTTTAAGGAGAAAGTATGCTGATTCAGAAAATAAAAACCTACAAGTGGCAGGCCTTAGCTTCGCTCCTGATGACGGGCTTGATGGTTGCTAGTTCACTTTTGCAACCGCGTTATCTGCAGGAAGTGTTAGACGCCCTCCTTGCTGGAAAATATGAAGCTATTTATAGTATCGGGGCTTGGTTGATTGGTGTGGCCTTGGTTGGTCTAGTTGCTGGTGGTCTCAATGTTGTCCTTGCAGCCTATATTGCCCAAGGAGTTTCATCCGACCTTCGGGAGGACGCCTTCCGTAAAATCCAAACCTTTTCTTATGCCAATATTGAACAATTTAATGCGGGAAATCTAGTCGTTCGAATGACAAATGATATCAACCAGATTCAGAACGTGGTCATGATGACCTTCCAAATTCTTTTCAGACTTCCTCTCTTGTTCATCGGTTCGTTTATCCTGGCGGTTCAAACTTTGCCCTCTCTGTGGTGGGTGATTGTTCTCATGGTAATCTTAATTTTTGGCTTGACTGCCGTCATGATGGGAATGATGGGGCCTCGTTTTGCCAAGTTTCAAACCCTTCTTGAACGCATCAATGCCATTGCCAAGGAAAATTTGCGTGGCGTTCGTGTGGTCAAGTCCTTTGTCCAAGAAAAAGAGCAGTTTGCTAAGTTTACGGAGGTTTCAGACGAGCTTCTTGGTCAAAACCTTTACATTGGTTATGCCTTTTCAGTAGTGGAACCTTTCATGATGTTGGTCGGTTATGGGGCGGTATTCCTCTCTATTTGGCTAGTTGCAGGGATGGTTCAGTCGGATCCGTCAGTTGTTGGCTCCATTGCTTCCTTTGTCAATTACCTAAGCCAGATTATCTTTACCATTGTCATGGTTGGATTTTTGGGAAACTCTGTCAGCCGTGCCATGATTTCCATGCGTCGTATTCGAGAAATTCTTGATGCAGAGCCAGCTATGACCTTCAAGGATGTCCCAGATGAAGAGTTGGTCGGAAGTCTTAGCTTTGAAAATGTGACCTTTACCTATCCAATGGATAAGGAACCGATGCTGAAAGATGTGAGCTTTACTATTGAACCTGGTCAGATGATTGGTGTAGTTGGAGCGACTGGTGCAGGAAAATCAACCTTGGCTCAATTGATTCCACGTCTCTTTGACCCGCAGGAAGGGGCCATCAAAATTGGAGGCAAGGATATTCGAGAAGTGAGTGAAGGAACCTTGCGTAAAACTGTTTCTATCGTTCTTCAACGTGCCATTCTCTTTAGTGGAACGATTGCAGATAACTTGAGACAGGGTAAGGGAGATGCTACTCTATTTGAAATGGAACGCGCAGCTAATATTGCCCAAGCCAGTGAATTCATTCATCGTATGGAGAAAACCTTTGAAAGTCCAGTTGAGGAACGGGGAACCAATTTCTCAGGTGGGCAAAAACAAAGGATGTCGATTGCGCGTGGGATTGTCAGCAATCCACGTATTCTGATTTTTGACGATTCGACCTCGGCCTTGGATGCCAAGTCAGAGCGCCTAGTGCAAGAAGCCTTGAATAAGGACTTGAAGGGAACAACAACCATTATCATCGCTCAAAAGATTAGCTCGGTTGTTCATGCAGATAAAATCTTGGTTCTGGATCAAGGACGATTGATTGGTCAAGGGACGCATGCAGACTTGGTTGCCAACAATGCCGTTTACCGTGAAATCTATGAGACACAGAAAGGAAAGGAGGAGTAAAATGAAGACAGTTCAATTTTTTTGGAATTATTTTAAAGTCTATAAGCTATCATTTGTAGTTGTCATCCTGATGATTGTTCTGGCTACTCTTGCCCAAGCTCTCTTTCCGGTATTTTCTGGACAAGCAGTGACGCAGCTAGCTAATTTAGTTCAAGCTTATCAAGATGGCAATCCAGAACTTGTTTGGCAAAGTCTATCAGGAATCATGGTCAATCTTGGCCTGCTGGTTTTGGTTCTATTTATCTCTAGTGTGATATACATGTGTCTCATGACGCGCGTGATTGCAGAGTCGACAAACGAGATGCGCAAAGGCCTCTTCGGTAAGCTTGCTCGCTTGACGGTTTCTTTCTTTGACCGTCGACAAGATGGGGATATCTTGTCTCGTTTTACCAGTGATTTGGATAATATCCTTCAAGCCTTTAACGAGAGCTTGATTCAGGTCATGAGCAATATTGTTTTATATATTGGTCTGATTCTTGTCATGTTTTCGAGAAATGTGACGCTGGCCCTCATCACCATTGCCAGCACACCAGTTGCTTTCCTCATGCTGATTTTCATCGTAAAAATGGCACGGAAATATACCAACCTCCAGCAGAAAGAGGTAGGGAAGCTCAACGCCTATATGGACGAGAGTATTTCAGGCCAAAAAGCTGTCATTGTGCAAGGTATTCAAGAGGATATGATGGCAGGATTTCTTGAACAAAATGAGCGCGTGCGCAAGGCAACCTTTAAAGGAAGAATGTTCTCAGGAATTCTGTTCCCTGTCATGAATGGGATGAGTCTGGTTAATACAGCCATCGTCATCTTTGCTGGTTCAGCTGTACTTTTGAATGATAAGTCTATCGAAACAAGTACAGCCCTAGGTTTGATTGTTATGTTTGCCCAATTTTCACAGCAGTACTACCAGCCTATTATCCAAGTTGCAGCTAGTTGGGGAAGCCTTCAGTTAGCCTTTACAGGTGCTGAACGGATTCAGGAAATGTTTGACGCAGAGGAAGAAATCCGACCTAAGAAGGCGCCGATCTTTACTAAGTTGCAAGAAGGTGTTGAAATCAGTCATATTGATTTTTCATACCTGCCTGATAAACCTATTTTGAAAGATGTCAGCATTTCTGCCCCTAAAGGCCAGATGACAGCAGTTGTTGGTCCGACGGGTTCAGGAAAAACCACCATTATGAACCTTATCAATCGCTTTTATGATGTTGATGCTGGTGGGATCTATTTTGATGGCAAAGACATTCGTGACTATGACTTGGATAGTCTCAGAAGTAAGGTGGGAATTGTCTTGCAAGATTCGGTTTTATTTAGCGGAACGATTCGAGACAATATCCGTTTTGGTGTGCCAGATGCCAGTCAAGAAATGGTTGAGGCAGCAGCCAAGGCAACCCACATTCACGACTATATCGAAAGCTTACCTGATAAGTACGATACTCTTATAGATGATGACCAGAGCATCTTCTCAACAGGCCAGAAACAATTGATTTCTATCGCTCGAACCCTGATGACAGATCCAGAAGTTCTCATTCTCGATGAAGCAACTTCAAACGTAGATACGGTGACAGAAAGCAAGATTCAGCATGCCATGGAGGCGGTTGTAGCAGGCAGAACCAGTTTCGTCATTGCCCACCGTTTGAAGACCATCCTCAATGCAGACCAGATTATTGTCCTTAAAGATGGAGAAGTCATTGAACGCGGTAATCACCATGAACTTTTGAAACTAGGTGGCTTCTATTCAGAACTCTATCACAATCAATTTATTTTTGAATAAGAAAGAAGTTGTCCTATGTGGGCAGCTTTTTCTTGTCCATAAAAAATATTTATCACGGCCTTTAAAAAAACATATTAGACGAAAGTCATTTTGAGTGATATGATAGGACTATCGTTAACATTCGAAAGGAGAGACATCATGCCTAGAACGGTTGTAGGAGTTGCCGCAAATCTATGTCCCGTAGACGCGGAAGGAAAAAACATTCATTCATCTGTATCTTGTAGATTCGCAGAGAGCATTCGTCAAGTCGGCGGTCTCCCTTTAGTCATTCCTGTTGGTGACGAGTCAGTCGTGCGCGATTATGTAGAAATGATTGACAAGCTCATCTTGACAGGTGGGCAAAATGTCCATCCTCAATTTTACGGAGAGAAAAAGACCATCGAGAGCGACGATTACAATCTAGTGCGTGATGAATTTGAATTGGCGCTTTTGAAAGAAGCGCTCCGTCAGAATAAACCAATTATGGCAATCTGCCGTGGTGTTCAACTTGTCAATGTTGCCTTTGGCGGAACCCTCAATCAAGAAATCGAAGGTCACTGGCAAGGACTGCCTTTCGGAACATCTCACTCTATTGAGACAGTAGAAGGAAGCGTGGTGGCTAAGCTATTCGGAAAAGAAAGTCAGGTTAACTCAGTTCATCGTCAAAGTATTAAAGATTTGGCACCTAATTTCCGTGTAACTGCTATTGATCCAAGAGACCAAACTATTGAAGCGATTGAGTCTATCGACGAGCACCGCATTATCGGTTTACAGTGGCATCCAGAGTTTTTGGTTAATGAAGAAGATGGCAATTTAGAATTATTTGAGTATTTATTGAATGAACTGTAACGACTGGAACATCTAGTCGTTCTTTCTTTTATTTTTTCAAAATTTTTGGAATGTGGCATTTTTACGCAAACGTTTGAATTCTGATAAAAATTGGAGAAATTCGACAAAAAAACTTGAAAAAAAAGAAGGTAAGCGTTATGATAGAAAAGAAGAAATATTGGAGGAATAACATGTCACATATTAAATTTGATTATTCAAAAGTTTTAGACAAATTTGTTGCACCACATGAAGTGGAATACATGCAATCACAAGTAACAGCAGCAGATGAATTGATCCGTAAAGGAACTGGTGCTGGTAGCGACTTCTTGGGATGGTTGGATCTTCCTGAAAACTACGACCGTGAAGAATTTGACCGTATCTTGAAAGCTGCTGAGCAAATCAAATCAGACAGCGATGTCTTGGTTGTAATCGGTATCGGTGGATCTTACCTTGGTGCCAAAGCAGCAATCGACTTCTTGAACCACCACTTTGCTAACTTGCAAACAAAAGAAGAACGTAAGGCTCCACAAATCCTTTACGCAGGAAACTCAATCTCATCTACTTACCTTGCTGACTTGGTAGAGTATGTTGCAGACAAAGACTTCTCAGTAAACGTGATTTCTAAATCAGGTACAACAACTGAACCAGCGATTGCTTTCCGTGTCTTCAAAGAACTTTTGGTTAAGAAATACGGTCAAGAAGAAGCTAACAAACGTATCTATGCAACAACTGACCGCCAAAAAGGTGCTGTTAAGGTTGAAGCAGACGCTAACGGTTGGGAAACATTTGTTGTTCCAGATGACATTGGTGGACGCTTCTCAGTATTGACAGCTGTTGGTTTGCTTCCAATCGCAGCATCAGGAGCTGACATCAAAGCCCTTATGGAAGGTGCGAATGCAGCTCGCAAAGACTACACTTCAGACAAAATCTCTGCAAACGAAGCTTACCAATATGCAGCTGTTCGTAACATCCTTTACCGTAAAGGCTATGCAACTGAAATCTTGGTAAACTATGAGCCATCACTTCAATACTTCTCAGAGTGGTGGAAACAATTGGCTGGTGAATCAGAAGGAAAAGACCAAAAAGGTATCTACCCAACTTCAGCTAACTTCTCAACTGACTTGCACTCACTTGGTCAATTTATCCAAGAAGGAACTCGTATCATGTTTGAAACAGTTGTCCGTGTTGACAAACCTCGTAAAAACGTGATTATCCCTAGCTTGGAAGAAGACCTTGATGGACTTGGTTACCTTCAAGGAAAAGACGTTGACTTTGTAAACAAAAAAGCGACTGATGGTGTTCTTCTTGCCCACACAGATGGTGATGTACCAAACATGTACGTGACTCTTCCAGAGCAAGATGCTTTCACTCTTGGTTACACTATCTACTTCTTCGAATTGGCTATCGCCCTTTCAGGTTACTTGAATGCTATCAACCCATTTGACCAACCAGGTGTTGAAGCTTACAAACGTAACATGTTTGCTCTCCTTGGAAAACCAGGATTTGAAGAATTAAGCAAAGAACTTAACGCACGTCTATAATAGAAGAAAAGAGTGGTTTGTCCACTCTTTTTACTCTCTTTATCCATAGAAATTGGACTCAGCCAAGACTTGTGATATAATATAGAGAGCAAAAAGGCAGACGCCTAGAGACTTTATAGGAGAAACTATGTCAAAAGATATCCGCGTACGTTACGCACCAAGTCCAACAGGACTACTACACATCGGGAATGCCCGTACAGCATTGTTCAACTACCTTTACGCACGTCATCATGGTGGAACTTTTATCATTCGTATCGAAGATACTGACCGTAAACGTCATGTCGAGGATGGTGAACGTTCACAACTTGAAAACCTTCGCTGGTTAGGTATGGATTGGGATGAAAGCCCAGAAACACATGAAAATTACCGCCAGTCTGAGCGTTTGGACTTGTATCAAAAATACATCGACCAACTGTTAGCTGAAGGAAAAGCCTACAAATCTTACGTTACAGAAGAAGAGTTGGCAGCTGAACGCGAACGCCAAGAAGCAGCTGGCGAAACACCACGCTACATCAATGAATACCTTGGTATGAGTGAAGAAGAAAAAGCAGCTTACATCGCAGAACGTGAAGCAGCAGGGATCATCCCAACTGTTCGTTTGGCTGTCAATGAGTCAGGTATCTACAAGTGGCATGATATGGTCAAAGGTGATATCGAATTTGAAGGTGGCAATATCGGTGGTGACTGGGTTATCCAAAAGAAAGACGGTTACCCAACTTACAACTTTGCCGTTGTCATTGATGACCATGATATGCAAATTTCTCACGTAATCCGTGGAGACGATCACATTGCTAATACACCAAAACAGCTCATGGTTTATGAAGCACTTGGTTGGGAAGCTCCAGAGTTTGGTCACATGACCTTGATTATCAACTCTGAGACTGGTAAGAAGTTATCTAAACGTGATACTAATACACTTCAATTTATCGAAGATTACCGAAAGAAAGGTTACCTTCCAGAAGCAGTCTTTAACTTTATTGCTCTTCTTGGTTGGAACCCAGGTGGCGAAGATGAAATCTTCTCTCGTGAAGAACTCATTAAACTTTTCGATGAAAACCGCCTCAGCAAGTCACCAGCAGCCTTTGATCAGAAGAAACTCGACTGGATGAGCAATGATTATATCAAGAATGCAAACCTAGAAACTATCTTTGAAATGGCAAAACCATTCTTAGAGGAAGCAGGCCGATTGACTGATAAGGCTGAAAAATTAGTTGAGCTATATAAACCACAAATGAAATCAGTAGATGAAATTATTCCATTGACAGATCTTTTCTTCTCAGATTTCCCAGAACTGACAGAAGCAGAGCGTGAAGTCATGGCGGGAGAAACAGTCCCAACAGTTCTTGAAGCCTTCAAAGCAAAACTTGAAGCAATGACAGATGATGAATTTGTGACAGAAAATATCTTCCCACAAATTAAAGCAGTCCAAAAAGAAACAGGTATTAAAGGGAAAAATCTTTTCATGCCTATTCGTATCGCTGTTTCAGGTGAAATGCATGGACCAGAATTACCAGATACAATTTTCTTGCTTGGACGTGAAAAATCAATTCAGCATATCGAAAATATGTTAAAGGAAATCTCTAAGTAAGAAGGATGCAACAATGGACATCTGGGAAAAGATGTACGAAGAAGCACAGAAGCTATACGATCCACATGAAGTATCAGACTTTGTTTATGCCAATCATGTTGTAGCTGCAGTAGAAGCAGAAGATGGACAAATATTTACAGGATTCTGTATGGAGGGAACCTGTGGTGTTTTCCATCTCTGCGCAGAGCGGGCGGCACTCTTTAATATGTACCAATTTTCAGGACAAACTAAGGTTAAAAAAGTATTAGCCTTTCGAGATAAACCACCTTATGGTGGAAGTTCAGCCATGCCTTGCGGTGATTGTAGAGAATTCCTTTTAGAGTTTAATGCTGAAAATAAAGATGCAGAATTCATGATGGACTACGATACAAGAAAGACGGTGAAAGTCGCAGAACTAATCCCATATTGGTGGGGAGAAGAACGTGCTTCTAAGTTTAATGAACAATAGAAGAGTCAGTACAATTCTGGCTCTTTTTACTATAATTTGAAAAACTGTACTTGAAAAAGAATTGAAAAATTTGTAAAAAGTTTAAAAAAGGTGTTGACAAAGTTTGAAAAGTCGGTATAATAGTAAGAGTTGAAAATAACAACTCTGGTCCGTTGGTCAAGGGGTTAAG